>NZ_JBHVKN010000013.1:0-35252 GCF_042798075.1 Nocardioides sp. NPDC057772 | reverse complement strand
CAGCGGTGGGGTCACCACCATCGTCGACATGCCGCTCAACAGCATCCCGCCCACCTGCGACCTCCCGGCGCTCGACCTCAAGCGCAAGACCGCCGCGAGCCAGGCCTTCGTCGACGTCGGCTTCTGGGGCGGTGCCATCCCGGGCAACGTCGCCGAGCTGCGACCCCTGCACGAGGCGGGGGTCTCCGGGTTCAAGTGCTTCCTGCTGCACTCCGGCGTCGACGAGTTCCCGCCGCTCGACGCCGACCAGCTCGAGCTCGCGATGCGCGAGATCGCGTCCTTCGACGGGCTGCTGATCGTGCACGCCGAGGACGCCCACGTGATCGAGCACGCGCCCGCGGCGGGTGGAGGGACGTACCGACGTTTCCTGAGCAGCCGCCCGCGGGACGCCGAGAACCTCGCGGTCGCCGGGGTGGTCGAGCTCGCCCGGAACACCGGGTGTCGGGTCCACATCCTGCACGTCTCCAGTTCCGACGTGCTCGCGACGATCGACGCGGCCCGCCGCGACGGCGTCCCGATCACTGCCGAGACCTGCCCCCACTACCTGACCTTCGCCGCCGAGGAGATCCCCGACGGCGCGACGCAGTACAAGTGCTGTCCGCCGATCCGCGAGGCGGCCAACCGCGAGCTGCTCTGGCAGGGCCTGCGCGACGGCGTCATCGACATGGTCGTCACCGACCACTCGCCCTCGACTCCCGATCTGAAGGCCCTCGACACCGGCGACTTCGGGGTCGCCTGGGGTGGCATCTCCTCGCTCCAGCTCGGTCTGTCGGCGGTCTGGACCGAGGCCCGCGCCCGCGGCTTCGCCCTCACCGACATCGCCCGCTGGATGTCCGCGGCCCCCGCCCGTCACGCCGGGCTGCCGGGCAAGGGGCAGATCGCGGTCGGACAGGACGCCGACTTCGCGGTCCTCGCCCCCGACGACACCTTCGTCGTCGACGCCGCGAGGCTCCATCACAAGAACGCCGTCACGCCCTACCACGGCCGCACCCTCGCCGGCGTCGTCCGCCAGACCTGGCTGCACGGCGAGAAGATCGACATCGAAGCCGCGCCCCGGGGCCGGCTGCTCGGCAGAGCCACCACAGAAGGAGCCCGACCATGAGCGAACCTCGCTACTACGCCCCGACCGGCGGTCACCCGTCGCAGCGGGAGCTGACCACCGACCGGGCCGTCTTCACCGAGGCGTACGCCGTGCTCCCGCGTGGCACCATGCGCGACATCGTCACCAGCAAGCTCCCGTTCTGGGAGGGCACCCGGCTGTGGGTCATCGCCCGGCCGCTCTCCGGCTTCGCCGAGACGTTCTCGCAGTACATCGTCGAGGTATCGCCCGGCGGCGGCAGCGACAAGCCGGAGCTCGACCCGGGTGCCGAGGGTGTTCTGTTCGTGGTCGAGGGCGCGCTGACGCTCTCGGTCGAGGGCGAGAAGCACGACCTGGCCCCGGGCGGCTACGCCTTCCTCCCGCCCGGCTCCACCTGGACGCTCCACAACACCAGCGACCAGATCGCCCGCTTCCACTGGATCCGCAAGGCCTACCAGCGGGTCGAGGGCATCGACGTGCCCGAGCCGTTCGTGACCAACGAGGTCGACGTCCCCGGCGGCGAGATGCCGGGCACCAACGGCGCCTGGAAGACCCAGCGCTTCGTCGACCCCGATGACGTACGCCACGACATGCACGTCAACATCGTCAGCTTCGAGCCGGGCGGCGCGATCCCGTTCCCGGAGACGCACGTGATGGAGCACGGGCTCTACGTCCTCGAGGGCAAGGCCGTCTACCTGCTCAACAAGGACTGGGTGGAGGTGCAGGAGGGCGACTTCATGTGGCTGCGCGCATTCTGTCCGCAGGCCTGCTACGCCGGCGGACCCGGCCGGTTCCGCTACCTGCTCTACAAGGACGTCAATCGCCACGCGGTCCTCTCGCGGCAGTTCGGCTGATGCCGGTCGCGGTCGTCACCGGCGCCGGCTCCGGCTCCGGCCTGGGGCGGGTGATCGCCCAGGCCCTGGACGGAGCCGGTTTCCAGGTCGCCCTGCTGGGACGTACGCAGGGCTCGCTCGAGGAGACTGCGTCGGTGATGGCGCGGTCCCTCGTGCTGCCCACGGACGTCGCCTCCGCCGCTGAGGTGGAGGCGACGTTCGCCGTCGTCGTCGGGATGTGGGGTCGCGTGGACCTGCTGGTCAACAACGCCGGCACCTTCGGGCCGAGCGGGGATCCTGACGAGATCCCGGTCGAAGAGTTCGCCGCGACCCTGGCGATCAACGTCACCGGCTCGTTCCTGTGCGCCCGCGCGGCCTTCGCCCAGATGAAGAGGCAGGACCCGCGCGGCGGCCGGATCATCAACAACGGCTCCGTCTCCGCCCACACACCCCGCCCCGGCAGCGCCGCCTACACCACCTCCAAGCACGCGATCACCGGCCTCACCCGCTCCCTCGCCCTCGACGGCCGCGCCCACGACATCGCGGTCGGCCAGATCGACATCGGCAACGCCGCCACCGAGATGACCGCCGGCATCGCCGTCGGCGCCCGTCAGGCCGACGGCACCGTACGCCCCGAGCCGACCTTCGACCCCCAGCACGTCGCCGACGCCGTCGTCGCCATGGCCCAGCTGCCCCTGGGCGTCAGCGTGCCCACGATGACCATCCTCGCGACCGGGATGCCGTACGCCGGCCGCGGCTGAGCCGGGTCGGGAACGGATCCAAGACCCGACGAAAATGCTGACCTGAAGAACAAATCCGATTCGCCTCGGTGACCGAAGACCGGGTGACAGCGCCTCTGCGCCGATCGCCCCCTTCGACCACGAGGAGCCCGATGAGCAGTCCCGACCACGAACGCCGTCGGATCGCCGTGGTGGGAAGTGGGGTCGCCGGTCTGACCGCGGCGTACGTCGCGTCCCTGCACGCGACGGTCACCGTCTTCGAGGCCGACGACCGGCTGGGCGGCCACGCCGACACCCATCGGGTCACCGCGCCGGACGGTAGCGAGCTGGCGATCGACACCGGGTTCATCGTGCACAACCGGCGTACATATCCGACGCTGCTGCGTCTCTTCGCCGAGCTGGACGTGCCGACCCAGGTCTCGGAGATGTCGATGTCGGTGCGCTCGGACGACGCGGGCGTGGAGTACGCCGGCGCGCGCGGGATCCGCGGGGTGCTGCCCGACCGGCGGGCGCTGCGGCTGTCGCACCTGCGGATGCTCGCCGAGATCCCGCGGTTCCACCGGGCCGCCCGGGCGCTGCTGGCGGCCGACGAGCCCGACGACCGCACCCTCGGTGAGTTCCTGGACGAGCACGGTTTCACTCCGCACTTCCGCCGCCACTTCATGGCGCCACTGGTCGCCGCGGTGTGGTCCTGCGACCCCGCCACGGCGTTGAGCTATCCGGCCCGCTACCTCTTCGAGTTCCTCGGCCACCACGGGATGCTGCAGGTCTTCGGGTCGCCACGCTGGCGCACGGTCACCGGCGGTTCGGCGACGTACGTCGAGAGGGTCGCCGCCGCGATCCGCGACCGCGGCGGCCGGGTGCTGACCTCGACCAAGGTGGTCAACGTGGTCGAGACCGCCGCGGGTGTCGAGATCACCGACGGCAACGGCACCACCGAGGTCTTCGACGCCGCCGTGCTGGCCACCCACCCCGGGCAGTCGCTGGCGATGCTCGGCGAGCCGACGATCGCCCAGCGGGAGATCCTGGGTGCGTTCCCCTACTCCGCCAACCAGGCTCGGCTGCACACCGACACCAGCCTGCTGCCGCGCAGCGAGCACACCCGGTCGTCCTGGAACTACCTGGAGCGCCCCGGCCGCGGCGAGGTCACCGTCACCTACGACCTGACCCGGTTGATGCGGCTGCCGGCCCCTGGAGGCGTACGTCACCTGGTCACTCTCGGCGGCGCCGACCTGATCGATCCGGCGAAGGTCATCGCCACCATGGAGTACGAGCACCCGCTCTACACCCCGGAGTCGGTCGCGGCCCAGCAGCGCGCCGACGAGCTGGACTCCGACAGGCTCGTCTTCGCTGGTGCCTGGCGCGGCTGGGGGTTCCACGAGGACGGCGCCCGCTCCGGCGCCCGGGCGGCGCAGCGACTGGGGCTGCGGTGGACGAAGCCCACGAAGAGGCCTGGCGACGTCACCGGCGTCTACCGCACCACGATCAGCCACACCCGGCGCGGTCCGTTGCGGAACCGGTTCGTGCACCGCTCCCACTGGCGGGTGGTCGACCTCGACCGGCTGCCCGACCACGGCGTCCTCGGCCGCTTCGAGGCTCGCGACCACCTCGGCGATCCAGACCGCTCCATCCGGGAGAACCTGGCCGCCTTCCTGAAGCTGCACGACATCGATCTGGGCGAGGCCAAGGTGCTGCTGGCGACCCAGCCGCGAGCTTTCGGCTTCTGCTTCAACCCGATCAGCGTCTACTGGTGCACGTCGGCGTCCGGGGAGCCGCTGGCCACCGTCGTCGAGGTGCACAACACCTACGGCGACCGGCACGCCTACCTCGTCCACCCCGACGAACGGCACCGCGCAGAGGTCGTGAAGGCGATGTACGTCTCGCCGTTCCACGGCGTCGACGGCCGCTACGACCTCACCGTACCGCCGCCTGACGACCGGCTCGCGGTCGCCGTCCGCCTGACCACCGAGGAGGGGACCGTCTTCGACGCCTCCGTCCGTGGGGTCCGGGTCGAACCGCGCTTCGGGACCCTGCTCCGTTCCGCTCCCGCCGCGCTGCTCGGCGCGGTCTGGATCCGCATCCACGGCGTCGCGCTGTGGCTACGACGTCTGCCGGTCCACAGCCGGCCGTTGCACCACCAAGAAGGAGTCCGATGATGACCGTTGAAGCATCCGTCGAAGCACCCGTCGCCACGGCCGTGCAGCGCGACCGCTGGCCGATGCTGGAGGAGGCGCCTTCCGGTCTGGTGACGCGAGGCGCCGCGGCCGCCGCGGCGACCCTGTTCCGGACCGCCACGAAGCGGCTCGGGATCAGCGTGAGCGAGGACGGCGGCCCGGCCGACATCGTGCTGCACCGGCCTGAGGAGTTCTACGCCAGGATCGGCCGGCACGGGCTGATCGGGTTCGGCGAGGCGTACCTGACCGGTGCCTGGGACGCCCCGGAGCTGGGGGAGACGTTGACCGTGCTGTGCCGCGACATCCGGGACCTGCTGCCCGGATGGGCGCAGAAGGCGGGCGCGGTCTACGAGCGTCGTCGCGGCGCCACCGACCTGAACACCCCGGAGAACGCGCGCGAGCACATCGGTCACCACTACGACCTCTCCAACGACTTCTTCGCGCTCTTCCTCGACCCGACGATGAGCTACTCCTCGGCGCTCTTCTCCTCGCTCCCCTCGACCGAGGAGGACCTGGCGATCGCGCAGCACCGCAAGATCGACCGGATCCTCGATGAGGCGGGAGTCGGCCCGGGCACCCGGTTGCTCGAGATCGGCACCGGCTGGGGCGAGCTCGCCCTGCGGGCGGCCGCTCGCGGCGCCCAGGTCACCACCGTGACCCTCTCCGTCGAGCAGGCCGACCTGGCGCGGCGCCGGATCGGCGCGGCCGGTCTGGGCCATCGGGTGGACGTGGAGCTGCGCGACTACCGTGCCGTGGACGGGACGTACGACGCGGTGGTCTCGGTCGAGATGATCGAGGCCGTGGGTGAGCGGTTCTGGCCGGTCTACTTCGCGAAGATCGACGAGGTCCTGGCCCCGGGCGGCACCGCGGTCATCCAGGCGATCACCATGCCGCACGACCGGATGCTGGCCACCCGCAACATCGAGACCTGGATCACCAAGTACATCTTCCCCGGCGGGCTGCTGCCCTCGACCGAGGCGATCACCGGAGCCACCGAGACGCACACCCGGCTCCGGATGCGCAGCCGGCTTTCCTTCGGTCCCCACTATGCCGAGACGCTGCGGCGCTGGGACCTCGCCGTCAGGGAGCGGGCCGACGAGATCAGGGCGCTCGGCTTCGACGAGACCTTCCTGCGGATGTGGCACTTCTATCTGGAGTACTCCCGGGCCGGGTTCGCGGCCGGCTACATCGACGTCCAGCAGCTCACCTTCACCCGGGAAGAGGCTCGTTGATCCGCGACATGCTCCTCGTCAGCGGCGTCGCTGCCGCCGTGGTCGCGGTGATGCGTGCGTGTGGTTGGGGCATCTGGCTGATCGGTACGGCCACCGCCTGGTGGGTGGCTCCGGTGACCGTCGTGGCGCCGGTGGCGATGACGTACTTCCTGGTCCACGCGACCGGAGCTCGGCTGCTGGAGGGTAGTGCCTGCATGGACAGGGCCGGGGCGAGCCGGTCGACCAGGTAGAGCGCGGCGGACAACACGTACTGCGATCACCGATGTCGTCGCGACCGGGATGCCGTACGCCGGGCGCGGCCGACAGGTCGGCCGGTGGGCGAACGAAAATTCGTTCGCGGGGACGTGAGGCGGCGAGATCGCCTGAGGGTGCAGGGCGCTGCCTGCCCGCGCCAACGCTAAGCGAGATCAAGGCTGAGCGATGCCAGGCCTCCAACAGGTCTGAACCCGAGTCCTCGATAGAGGCTGAGGGCGGCTTCGTTGTCGGGTTCGGTGACGAGGGACAGTCGGGTTGCGCCTGCTGTCTGCGCCGCGTCGCGGACGGCACTGACGAGAGCGACCGCCGCTCCCTGCCGACGGGACCCGGGAAGCACAAACAGGTCACGTAGCTGCCAGAACCGCCCCATGACCAAAGATGCAGGAACCGCGTGGCTGGTCGCCAGACCGATTGGAGGTGTGCCCGCGGGAGACTCCACGGATGCCGTGAAGATCATGAGCATATTGGACTGGGCCATCTCAGTGAGCCAGCCGATGGTGCGCTCGCTCGTGTCTGGCGGCTGGCCGTAGTGGCGTCGGTAGTGGCTGAACAGTACGCCGGCCGCCGCGAGTGTCTCTTCGGTGTCACACGTAGTGATCCGTAGCGCCCCTGCCGGGACCGAGTCGTCGCTCATGTCTGCCTCTACTTCTGGTCCATCAAAGATGACAGCGAAGGTCGGGCAAGTCTGCCTACTGCGCCGATCGCGACAACGACGGCGGCCCCGATACCTGCTCCGATCCAGTTCACGACCACGTCGCTGAGCATGAACGCGACCCGTCCCATCGCAGGGAAGAGCAGCTGAACGATCTCCGCCAGTAGAGGCATGCCCACCGCGGTGCCCACCGCGACCCATCGGCGTCCGGCGCACCACATCAACACCGACACCGCGCCCAGCGCCGCCCCAGCGAAAAGGTTGAGCGAGTCGGAACTGATCATCAAGAGGTTCCCGAGCGGCGGCAGCTGGATGTCGAGGCTGACCCCGCGAGACCCACCCGGATTACCCCACAGTCCGGAGCCGCTCGGCGTCGCCGTCACACCCAGGTAGGAGCCGCACACCGCAACGAACGAGACCGCGGTCGCGCGCGGCGCCTGCAACCACCTTGCCCACCATGATGCCCCAACGCCGGCGAGCACTCCCGAGCCGATGATGGTTGGCAGAGCGAGCGGCAACGAGCGGAAGAATGGCTCGATGATCATCTGTCCCTCCGGGTCTGAAGTAGGACGCTCGTCCGTATCAGAGGTTTTGAGCGTAGTGGGTCTGGTTCGGACGAGGCCCCGACCGGCGGGGGATCCGGTCAGGGCCTCGAGCTCAGGGGCCGATGATCAGCCGCCGTGCTGCTCGATGATCTGGGCGATCTCGGTGAACCCGCGGCTGCGGGCGTGCTCGAGCGGCGTGACGCCGTCGCGGTCGGCGATGCTCGGGTCGGCGCCGTGCTCGAGCAGGCTGCGGACGACCCGCTGCCAGCGTTCGGTCCCCTCGCCCAGGATCACGGCCTCGAGGAGCGCGGTCCAGCCGAGGTCGTTGACGTGGTCGAGGTCGATCTGGGTGCGAGCGACCCGCTCGACGTAGTCCGCGTGGCCGCGCTCGCTCGCCGGGATGATCGAGACGCCGCCGTAGCGGTTGCGTACGGTCAGGTCCGGGTCGACGCTCAGCAGCAGCTCGGCCATCGGGACGCTCCCGGTGACGCCCGTGACCAGCCAGGGGGTGTCGTGCTGTCCGTCGAGGGCATCCGGATCGGCGCCCAGGAACACGAGCAGACGGGCCGTCTCGAGGTGGTCCTCGGTGACCGCGAGCAGCAGCGGCGTACGCCGGTTGCCGTCACGTGCCTCCAGGTCGGCGCCGCCGCGGAGAGCGGCCGCAGCCGAGTCGGCATCTCCCGCTGACGCGGCGCGCAGCAGCTGAGAGTCGCCGTCCGCCACCCGCTCCGAGGCCGTACGCAGCGTCGACACGATCGCGTCGAACCCGCGCTCCTCGGCGTGCTGAAAGGCGGTCTTCCCGTCCCGGCCGGACTTCGTCGAGATGTCCACACCGGCCGCGACGAGCACGCGGACGGTGTCGGCCGCGTCCGGGCCGTCGTCACCCAGGACGACCGCCTCGTGCAGCGCGGTCCAGCCCAGCTCGTTGACGTGGTCGAGGTCGATGCCGGCCTGCACCAGGCGCCCGACGATGTCGGCGTGACCACGCTCGGCGGCGCGGATCAGGGCGGTGCCGTCGTAGGAGTCCTTTGCGTTGATGTCCGCGCCGTTGCGGAGGGTCAGGTCGAGCAGGTCGACGTAGCCCTCGCTGGCGGCGATGAGGTAGGCGCTCTGCTGGGTGTCGTCCTGGTGGTTGACGTCGGCGCCGTCCTCGATGAGCTGCCGGGCGCGGGCGACGTCGTTGTCCCAGGCGGCCTTGATCAGCTGCTCGTTCATCCGCTGCTGCTCCTTGGGCTCGGGGGTCTTCTTCGCCGCTTCGGATGCGGCCGGCGCCGAGCTTGACGGAGACGAAGAGCTCGACGGAGACGGTTCGGCGGTCTCCGACGGCGCCGCGGCGCAGCCTGCCAGAAGCACGGTCAGCGCCGTGGCGGCCATCGACCACCGCAGGTGAGACGTGGTCATCGCGGCATCCGTGCGGTGACGATCTCGTACGGCCCCTGCGCGGTCTGCTCGTCGAAGTGGCTGTCGACCAGCAGCATCCGGCCGTCGAGCAGCTTGCCCGTGGTGAAGACCCGGTGCGGGTCGGTGGCGCGCGACGAGACGAGCTCGGCGGAGGTCGCCGACGGGTTCAGCTCGAGGTGCACGAGCTGCTTGTCGAAGTTGCGGATCACGGCGAGGTCGCGGCCCTGCGCGATCAGCCCGTCGGCGTTACGGAGGTCGGCGCCGTCGGTGTCGATCTCGCTGACCTCTCCGGTGGCGATCTCGAAGCGCCACAGCTGACCGGTGGTGCCCTGGGCGACCACGAACGCGGAGTTGTCCTGGCTGAGCACGATGCCGCCGAGGTTGAAGCCCTGCTGCGGGGTGATGAGGTCGCTGCCGTCGGCCCACTCGGTCGCCTGCCAGCCGTCGGCACCCTCGGCGACCCGGATGATCGTCGGGTTGTTGGAGTTGGTGAAGTACGCAGCCCCGTCCGGCCCGATCGCGACGTCGTTCAGGAAGGCGTTGTTGTCCGGGACGCGGAGCGCCGCCAGCAGCTCGCCGGAGGGGCTGTACACCCACAGGTCGGGGCGGTCGTTGCCGGTGCCGTTCGGGCCGCCGGCGACGTAGATGCGGCCCTGGTCGTCGACGGTGATGCCGCGGGCGGTGTAGCGGCCGTCGGTGCCGTCCCCGGCCAGCCACTCCTCGGCCTGGGCCCGGTCGGCGCTGCCGCGCTGGATCTCGCCGCCGGTGACCTCGCTGACGTAGAACTTCCCGGACTCCGGGTCGACGCCGATGCCCTCGAACTTCGAGCCGCCCTGGGCGGACGGGTCGCCCTCGAGCAGGTAGCTCGCCGGGCGGCCGTGACCCTGTGCGGCGCCGGCCTCGGCGGCGCTGGCCGCGGTGCCCGTGCCGAGGGCGGTGAAGGACAGGGTGGCCGAGGCAGCGATGCCGGCGAGCCCGGCGAGGGCGGCGATTCGGGACGTACGCATGGTGGTTCTCCTGTGTCGATTTCGGTGCGCTCGGTGCGCTCGATGCGTGTGGTCGAGCTGATGCATCAACCATCGCTTTCGGAGAGGGACCCGGACATCGGGAGACCGGCGACGTCTGGATAGCCGTCCGGCGACACTCCGGATAGCCGATCGGATGATGCCGGGAACCCGCGACCGGCCTAGCCTGGAACGACCATGTCAACTGACGCCGCGCCCACCTCTCGAGCCGGTGGGATCCTGGCCGGCCAGTCGCTGCTCGACCGCTGGCTCCACATCTCACTGGTCGTGCTCGTCGTCGCCTCGGTCGTGCGCTATCTGCAGGGCCACGGCTTCGGCGACCAGGCCGAGGTGGTCCTGCCCGGCGCCGCCCTCCTCCTGGTCGCGTACGCAGCGGGCCGCCGCCTCACCGGCACGGCCGCGGTCGTCTGGCTGGCCGCGGTGGTCGCCTGCTGGACCGTGCTGGCGCTGATCGCGCCCTCGTTCTCGTGGGCCGCGGTGCCTTTGGTCTTCCTGGCCCTGCGCGTGCTCCCGTTCCGCTGGGCGGTGGCGGCGACGGTGTTCCTCGTGGCCGTCGTCGCGTTCGCCTGGAGCAAGATGACCGGGCTGGCCGATCCGACCGTGCTGCTCGGCCCGGTCTGCGTCGCCGTGCTCGCGGTGACCGCCTACCGCGCCCTCGAGCGCGACGCGGCCACCCGTCGCGTACTCTTCGCCGAGCTCGAGGCGGCCCAGGACGAGGTCGCCGACGCCGAGCGTCGAGCCGGGGTGGTGGCCGAGCGCGCGCGGCTGAGCCGGGAGATCCACGACAGCGTCGCCCAGGGCCTGACCAGCATCAACCTGCTGCTCCAGGCCGCCGACCATGAGTGGGATTCGCGTCCCGCCGATGCCCGCGGTCACGTCGATCAGGCGGCCGGCATGGCCCGCGCCTCGCTCGACGAGGCCCGCCGGGTCGTCCGCGACCTCGCTCCCGCGGAGCTGGCCGGCGGGTCGGCCCTGGTCACGGCCGTACGCCAGGTCGCCGACGACGTCGCCGCCACCACCGGTCTCGACATCCCCGTCCATGTCCACGGCGACCCGCACGAGGTCGGCGGACGCATCGCGACAGCCGTGGTCCGCACTCTCCGAGGCGCCCTCGCGAACGTCGCCGAGCACGCCGGCGCGACCACCGCGGTCGTCTCCCTCACCTTCCACGAGGGCGGGGTCGCCCTGGACGTACGCGACGACGGCGCGGGCTTCGACCCGAACCGGCTCCGCGACGAGGAGGACGGCCTGCGCGGACACGGCCTGGCCGGAATGCGGGCCCGCGCCCGGCTGCTGGGTGGAGACTTGGTCATCGAGAGCGCCCCGGGCGAGGGCACCGTGGTCGCCGTCTCGTTCGAGGCCGGTCAGTCAACATCCGTCCAGGGAGAAGAACGTCGTGGTTGAGCAACACATCCGGGTGGTGCTGGTCGACGACCATCCGGTGGTCCGGGCCGGCGTACGCGCCCTGGTCGACGCCCAGGACGACCTGGACGTCGTCGGCGAGGCCGCCGACTCCGCCCAGGCCGTCGCGGTCGTGGGCGAGACGAAGCCCGACGTGGTGCTGATGGACCTCAGTCTCGGCGATGGACCGGGCGGCGCGGAGACGACAAGGCTGGTCCGCGACCTGCCGTCGCCGCCGCAGGTGCTCGTGCTGACGACGTACGACACCGAGGCCGACGTGCTCGAGGCGGTCGGCGCCGGTGCGGCCGGCTACCTGCTGAAGGACGCTCCGCCCGACGAGCTGTTCCGTGCGATCCGCGGCACCGCGCGGGGGGAGACCGTGCTGGCGCCCTCGGTCGCCACCCGGCTGCTGCAGCGGGCGGCCTCACCGGCGCCGAAGGTGAGCCCACGCGAGGTCGAGATCCTGCGCCTGCTCGCCAAGGGCCTGGGCAACAAGGAGATGGCCCGCGAGCTCCTGGTCAGCGAGGCGACCATCAAGTCCCACCTCTCCCACATCTACACCAAGCTCGGCGTCGACACCCGCGCCGGTGCCGTCGCCACGGCCATCGAGCGCCGCATCCTGCGACCCTGAGGCCGGCGACGGCACCCAGCGTCTCAGCAGGTCGCCAGCAGCATGGGCTCGAGGAGGAGACCGAGGTCGTAGATCGGGTCGACGCTGTCCCAGTTGCGACCGGTCCAGCCGAGCGCGATCTGCCGGGTGCCGTCGGGCGAGCCCCAGCTGATCGACTGCGCCCCCATGTGGGCGCCGTCGTGGCCGTAGAGATACTCGCCCGGCTTGCAAGGGTCAGCGACCCGGTAGATCCCGAACCCGTACTCCGGGTCGGCGCTGCCCGCGATCGGCGGCAGCATCTCCTCCACCGATGCCGGGCGGACCAGCTGCCCGGTGAGGAGCGCCTCGTTGAGGTCGGCGAGGTCCTCGGTCGTGCTCGTGGCCGCACCGGCGGCGTGGAAGATGCTCGGGTGCAGGTCGGTCATCGGCCGCCAGCGGCCCTCGTAGTGGCCGGCGTCCTCGAGGAACGGGCCGCGGTTGCGGGCCTCGGTCGGGTAGGAGCTCTGCCGCATACCTGCGGGTTCGAGGACCCGGTCGCGTACGAGATCCTCGATCCGCTCGCCGGTCTCCTTCTCGAGCATGACCCCGAGCGCGACGTAGCCGTAGTTGGAGTAGGAGAAGTCGGTGCCGGGCTCGAAGAGCCAGCCGGCGCCACGCATGAAGGCGAGGTGCTCGGCCTCGGAGTAGTACTGCCCGAGCGCGTCGATCAGCTGGTCCCACGAGGTCGGGTCCTCGACACGGTCGAAGAGGATCTCCTCGGGTCCGCGCGGGGCGCCGGAGGTGTGGCTGAGCAGGTGCTTGATCGTCACCCCCTCGGGGAAGGTTCCCGGGAGCACGTCGTTCGCGGGCGTGTCCAGGGTCCAGCCGCCGCGCTCGACCTCCTGCATCACCAGGGTCGCGATCAGCGTCTTGGTGTTGCTGGCGACGTGGAAGCGGTCGCCCGGCCTGACCGGCCGCTTCTTCCCGACCTCGCGTACGCCACCCGCCCCCGCCCACACCAGGTCGGGCGTCTCGACGCGCGCCGTGACGCCCACGGCACCGTCGGCGATGAGGGCATCGACAGCCCGGTCGAGCTCGGCGGCGGTGGGAGCCGCCGACCGGGTCCGGAGCCCGCGCCGCTCGGCGGCCGCCCGCTCGGCGATCGCGGTGGCCTCCCGCGTCAGCGCGGTCGGGTCCGGCGCGATCGACGCAGCTCCGGGGCGAGGATCAGGATCGGCGTACGCTGCCGGTAGGGCCGTCAGGGGGAGGAGCACCGCGGCCAGCGCTGCGGTGCCCGCGCGGACGATGGTCCGAGACATGGCTGCTCCTGTCGTCGTGGACGTGTCGCAGCCATCGTTCCGGGCCCGGACGTAGGCCCACATCAGCCTCGAGACGGAGATCGAGGCGGCGTCGCTCAGTCTCGAAGCTGACGTCGCAGGGCCCGCGCGGCCTTGCCCTTGCGGGAGAAGAGGTCGCGACGCTCGGCGGGCGTCATCGGTCCGAGCTTCTCGAGGACCGAGGCGGGGAACCCGGCGACCTCGGGCGCTTCGCCGATCGGCACGGTGGTGTGGACGACCGGGGCGCCCGGGACGCCGCCCACGCCCTCGTCGTAGAGGTGGACCAGCGAGATCGCCTGGTGGCCGTCGACGGAGGCGGAGTAGCGGTCGAGGGTCGCCGGGGCGGCGGTGTAGCAGCTCGCGGAGGCGACCGAGACGGGGATGCCGGCGAAGGTGGTGCTGGTCGAGTAGTGCAGGTGACCTGCGAGAACGGCACGTACGTCGGTCCCGGCCAGCACCGGGGCGAGCCGGTCCTGACCGTCGAGCTCGATGATCACGCTGGCCTCGTTGAGGGGCAGCGGGATCGGCGGGTGATGCATCGTGAGCAGGGTGCCGTGCGGCGCCGGCTCGGCGAGCACGTCGCTCAGCCACTCCAGCTGGGCCTCGGTGATGTCGCCGTGGTGCCAGCCGGGCACGGTGGTGTCCAGCGCGATGATCCGCAGACCGTGGATGTCGTAGACCCGGTCCTGCGGGGCGTCGGAGGCTTCCCCGAAGAGCACCTCGGAGTAGACCTCGCGCTCGTCGTGGTTGCCCATCACCCAGATGATCTCGGCCCCGAGATCCGCGGCGACCGGCTCGACGTGCTTGCGGAGACGTACGTAGGCGTCGCGCTCACCGAGGTCGGCGAGGTCACCGGTGAAGACGATCGCCTGCGGCGGGACGGTCATCCCGCGCAGCCGGTCCAGAGCGCGCTCGAAGCCGGGCGTCGGGTCGACCTTGCCGAAGATCCGCCGGTCACCGGCGTAGAGGTGGGGGTCGGAGAGGTGGGCGATCGTATGACGGGGTGCGGGATACTGACCGAACTGCACGATCCCCAGCGTAGGACCGCCCTGGGTGTCGGCTCGGGTGTCGGCTTGGATGTTGGTGGAGAACCCCCAAGCGTCACTTGGAAGTTCCCGGCAACTTCCAACTCAAGCCACGTGTGACTGGTAAGTTGACCGGTCATGGATCCGGAGAGGTACGACGCTCCGCAGTTCGGCCGCGCGACCCGCGAGCCGGGGAACAAGTGGGCCTACTGGTACTACAGGCCGGCCCACATCCCGCGTGACCTGCCGCTGGACCCGCTCACCGTGAAGGCGCTCTCGGACGCGGACGCAGCCCTCGGGCGCCTGCAGGGCGTGAGCGCGCTGATCCAGGATCCCGAGCTGCTGATCGGGCCCTACCTCACCCAGGAGGCGGTTGCCTCCTCGCGGATCGAGGGCACCCAGACCTCCCTCGAGGAGGTCCTCCAGGACGAGGCCAGCGGTCAGGCCACCAAGAGCGAGGACGTCGCCGAGGTCAAGGCCTACCTCGCCGCGACCCGGCAGGGCTTCGAGCTCATCGAGAGCTGGCCGCTCAGTCAGCGCCTCGTCCTCGAGCTCCACAAGACCCTCCTCACCGGCGTCCGTGGTCACGAGCGCCATCCCGGCGAGTTCCGGCGGATGCCGGTCTGGGTCGGCTCGACGACCGACAGCCCGACCACCGCCGCGTACGTCCCGCCCCTCCCGTCCGATCTGCCGGAGCTGATCGCCGACTGGGAGGCGTACGTCAACGTCCCCGACCTCAGTCCGACGCTGGTGCGGTGCGCGCTGATGCACTACCAGTTCGAGACGATCCACCCGTTCCTCGACGGCAACGGCCGCATCGGCAGGCTGCTGATCAACCTGATGCTGATGGAGGAGGGGCGGATGACGACGCCGCTGCTCTATCTCTCCGGTTACATCGAGGCCCACCGGCAGACCTACTACCAGCGGCTGCAGAGCGTCCGGGAGCGCGGTGAGATGCAGGAATGGCTGCAGTTCTTCCTCACCGCGGTGCGGCGCTCGGCCGAGGACGCCACGACCAGGTCCGAGCGCCTGGTCGCGCTCCGGGAGGGCTACCTCGACGAGGCGGCCACCTCGCGCGCCAACCTGTCCGGGCTGGTCACGCTCCTGTTCGCCAACCCCTACCTGACCGTCAAGCGCGTCCAGGACGCGACCGGGCTGACCAACCAGGGGGCGCGCAACCTCATCCAGGACGCCGAGCGGCGCGGGTGGATCGAGGCCGCCGGCCGGTCGGGCCGCGGCGGGCGCCACTACTGGGTCGCCAGAGCGGTGATGGACGTGATCGAGGAGCCGCTGGCGTATAGCTGAAGCCAACTGCACCCGGCTCAAAACGTGCAGGTGGCCCCGGTTGTGCACGTGTGCACGTCCAGGGCCACCTGTGTGACGTTGCCGAGCAGTCGGTAGGGGGTGATCACTCGGCCATGGTCATGTGTCTCAGAAGGTGCCGAGCGGGCCCAGCGGGTTCGGGACCTCGTGGACCGGGAGACCGTCGAGGGCCGGGTTGTCCATCGGGAGCAGGAAGGAGACCTGGTCCATCTCACGGTCCGACAGCTCGGACGGCATCGCGCCGCCCATGATCTTGTCCATGACGATGCCCGGGGCACCGACGTAGGCGCCGGAGACGACCAGAGCGGCACCGTTGCCGACCTGGTGCGCGCCGCCGTCCCAGTTCACCCAGGCCTTCTTCTGGGCCGGGCTCAGCTCGTCGCCGGTGGCGCCCATGAGGATGAGGCCGGGCGCGCCGACCCAGGCGCCGGAGACCATGCGGGCGGCGCCGCCGGTGGCCTGGCCGGCGCCACAGATGAAGCTGGCCCAGGCCTTCTGGCTCGAGGGCGAGAGGTCGGAGGCACCGGCGGAGTTCTCCTTGATGCACTCGGCCTCGGTGCGCTTGTGGTGCTCGTCGCCCGGAGCCGCGGTGGCGGTGCCGGCGGTCAGAGCGATGGCGACACCCGAGAAGGCGGCGACGGCCGCGGCGCGGCGGAGCAGCCCTGTCTTCTTGTTCATTTCGTACCTTTCATCGATCAATTCGAATTGAAGCAACACGCACGGGCGCGACCCCCGGATCGATAACATATCGATACGTTCGCGTCCGAGAAAAGATGCTATGGGCGTCAACTGCCTTCGGCGATAGCGACACGGCTGTTTTCGTGTCAACTAAGTGCCGAATGAAATGTAATGACGTAATTTCATCCGACCTGCAACATTCTTATCTCATCGCGCGTAAATGCGCAGATGGCCCGGTCGTGCACGAGTGCACGGCAGGGCCATCTGTAGACGGCGTCGAACGGATCGTGGTGAAAGCTACGTCCGGTCGGCAGCGGTCATGTCGCCGCTCAGAAGGTGCCGAGAGGGGCCATCGGGTTGGGTACCTGCTCGGTGGGAACACCGTCGAGCGCCGGGCTGTCCTCCGGGATGAGGAACGTGACCTGCTCGAGCTCGCTCGGCGACAGGTCGCTCGGGGTCGCACCGCCGGCGATCTTGTCGAGGATGATGCCGGGGGCGCCGACGTAGGCGCCGGCGACCATCATCGCGGCGCCCTCACCGATCTTGCGGCCACCGTCGTCCCAGTTCTCCCAGGCCGCCATCTGCTCGGGGGTGAGCGGAGCACCGGTGGCACCGGCGAGGAGCAGACCCGGAGCGCCGACCCAGGCGCCGCTGACCATCTGGGCCGCGCCCTCGGTCACGTAGGAGCCGCCGAGGATGAAGTCCTCCCAAGCCTTCTGCGACGAGGGGGAGAGGTCCGACGTCAAGGTGCTGACCGCGGCGGTCTCGGCGTCGGCCGGGGCGGCCGTGGCTGCTCCGGTGGACAGCGCGAAGGCGACACCCGAGAAGGCGGCGACGGCCGCGGCGCGGCGGAGCAGCCCTGTCTTCTTGCTCATTTCATACCTTTCGTCGTCAATTCGAATCGATCGCAACGCGGTCGTCGAGCCGACAACTCTCGCGCCGGCATGTCCGCGTGCGCTTCACGACGCTAAAGACACGCAACGATGGGTTGTCCGAGCGACACGGCATGGTGATTACCAAGTAAACGTAAACGTTCCGTACTGCCTGGTAATACGGTGCGGGGTTGGGTTAATCGCTTCTCGGCCCGGCGCCGACACGCTAGATTGCCGCGTCCACTTCTCGGGACCCCCACCTAGAAGGCCCCACGATGAGCTCGGCAACGTACGCACCAGTGATCGCTGATTCCCGTCGGCGGAGGAAGGGCGGCAGGGTCTTCCTGGCGGTGTTGCTCGGCCTCCTCGGCGCGCCACTCCTTCTCGTCGGGGCGGGCCTGGCGATCGCAGCCGGACCTGACGACGTGGTGATGGGCAAGGAGACCCCGATCGAGCAGGGCGCGGCGTACTCCACGCCGGAGGCGTTCGCCTTCGACCGGCTCCCGGTCACGGTGCGCGTGGAGGCGATGGGGGAGTCGTACGTCGGGGTAGGCAACCCGGTCGATGTCCTCGATGTCGTCCAGGGCACCGACGCCGTCGAGATCGCCAGGACCCCGCTGACCCGGGTCAGTGGGGCGCCGGGCTCGGGTGAGAGTGTGCGCGATGCCTCCCAGGCGCCGTGGTGGTACGAGAAGGTCTCGGGCTCGGGGACGCAGGAGCTGAACGTGACGCTCGAGGGGGAGCCGGTCTCGTTCCTGGCTGCGAGCCGGGACGGTGCACCGATCAAGCTCGCCTTCGGGTATCGGATCGACGGGATCTTCGCGGTCGCGCTGGGCATCGCCGGCTTCGGCGCCCTGCTGCTCATCGGCGCTGTCCTCGTGCTGGCGACCGGCAAGCGGCCGGCCGGGTCGGAACCGCCCCACCCGCCCGCTTCGTACGTCCCCCCCCGACCCAACCCGGCCACCCGCAGCAGCCGGCTCGTCCGGTCATGACCGGGCCCACGCCGGTCCGCCCGGCCGCGCCTCGACCACCGGCGGGTTGGCTCTACCGGCGCCTGGGCGTGGCGGCCGGGATCTGCGTACTGACGTTCTCGCTCGCCGGGTGCTCGATGCCCGCGTCCGTCGAGCTCGAGCAGGCCAGCAAGGTCTCGCTGCCCAAGGACGCCGTCGCGGATCTGCTGGAGGACTGGAACAAGCGCAACAACAAGGCGATCAAGGCCAACCAGCCCGGCACGTGGCAGGCCGAGGCGTGGACCCAGGCCGACAGCGGCCCGGTCCTGGCCAAGGACCAGCTCACCTCTACGGCGAACAAGAGCTTCGACGTCCGGGACCGTCAGCCCACCTGGAAGGCCGTCCCTCGCCGGGTGTGGTCGGTGCAGCTCAGCGAGTACCCGATGTGGGCCGTCGTGGAGATCAACGTCAAGGGCGAGAAGAAGGCGAAGCTGACCCGGCTGGCCGTCTACGAGCAGCAGGACGCCCTGTCTCCCTGGAAGGTACGCAGCAGCCTCGGGGTCAGGAAGAAGGCCGTGCCGACCGAGGTCGAAGGCGCGGAACCGGCATCAGTCGCAGTGACCAAGCGGGTCGAGGAGGTCGCCGCGAAGGTCGACGCCTACCTCGAGAAGCCCCAGCGCATCGACGGCCTCGACGGGTTCAAGAAGCTCGCCGCCCCCGGCGCCGAGATCGCCGCGTACGCCTCCGACATGGGCGTCGACATGGTCAGGACGACCGCGGAGCCCTTCGATGCGACGAGCACGCGGATCGTGCAGACTCCCGAGGGCGCGCTCGCGATGCTGGACTTCACGACGGACGTCATCGTCGGCGGCCAGGACAGCGAGTGGGAGTGGAACCCGCCCTACGACCGGTTCCGCAGCCGGGCCGGCAAGAACCTGTCGATCCGGTCCGCGGTGACGGTCGCGGTGCTGGTGCCGGAGGACGGCGACCCGTCGGTCCTCGGGGTCGAGTACGGCGAGATCATGGGTGCGAAGGTGAAGAACTGACTCCCAGGGTTCATCCGATGCTCGCGTGAGCGGCGGGTGGGCTTTCCTCGGGAGGTCTAGCGTCGCAGCATGCATCATGCTGCGGCCGTGGGGCTGGCCATCGGCGCATGTGTCCTGTTCTCGCTCTCCGCTGCTGTTCAGCAGCGTGCCAGCGCTCTCGCGCCCGGTCGCAGCGGCGGGATCTCCGGAGTCGAGCAGCTGATGCTGGCGCTGGTGCGCAACCCGCTGTGGGCCATCGGCGCGGTGATCAACGCGATCGGCTTCGGGGTGCAGGCGGTCGCGCTCCATCTCGGCTCGGTCTCGGTGGTGCAGTCGGTGATGCCCACCCAGCTGCTCTTCGCGCTCGCCTTCGCCTCCATCGCCGCCCGCCACTTCCCGACGGTCGCCGACTGGGTCAGCGGGGCCGCGATCTGCGGCGGCGTGATCCTGCTGGTCACCGACGACCATCGCGGCGGCACCTACGCCGACGTCGGCCGTGTCGCGCTCTTCGCGGCCTGCGTGGCGGTCGTGATCTGCGTACTCCTGCTGGCGGCCCACCGGTTCCCGCCGCCGATCGCGGCGGCGACGACGGCCGTCGCGGCCGGGTGCTCGTTCGCGACCACCTCGGTGCTGCTGAAGATCACCGCCGACCGGGCCGCCGCCGAGGGGTTCCTCGGGCTGCTCACGCTGCCGGCGTTCTACGGACTGCTGTGCACCTGCGGCCTCGGGATCGTGCTGACCCAGGCGGCGCTCGCCGCCGGACCGCTGCCCTGGGCGATGGCGGCGATGACGATCACCAATCCCACCGTCTCCTACGTCGCCGCGGTGGTCGCCTTCGGCGCCTCGGCCCCCACGCTGTGGGTCGCGGTGTGCGCCGGGGCGCTGCTCGTCACCGGCATCCTCGGGCTCGCCAGGTCACGCTCGGCGGTGAGGTGGACCCCGGTGCAGCCCGAGCGAGCCGAGATCCGCGTGCCCTAGACGCGGTCCTGCATCGAGCGAGGCCAGGAGCGCCGCCTCGTCCGCGTGGTGGACCTGGGCCGGAGGTGCTCGGGCAGCGCGCTGATGTAGGGCGCGGCATGCCGGCACTCGCCACAGGTGACGTCTCGATAGTCGTAGGAGGTCAGTGGATCTTCTCCGTACGCGCGACACACCGGCCCGAAGGAGTCGGCGAAGTGCGTACGCTGCTGCGTGGTCAGCTCGCTCATGTGCGCCTCACGTGGTCGTTGGCGGGAAGGGTCACAGCAGGGTAACGAATTTTCAACAGGCAATGTGCTCCGACACTCTGGCGAACGTGTTCGGTTCACGCATAGCGCCGGGAACGCCGGGCCGCCTGTCGATGCCGTGACCGGGCGAGCAGATAGGTCGGGGCGGTCTCCTGCGCGAGGCTCTCGTGGAGCTCCAGCATGTCGTCGATCGTGCGGGACCACGGGAACTGCTCGGCCCGCTCCCGCGCCGCGTGGCGGGTCGCGACCACGGGTCGTTCGGCGATGTCGATGACGGCGTCGGCCAGCGCTGCCGGGTGAGCCGGTGCCCAGGCTCCGCACCGGGGGTCGACGAGCTCACGCGCGCCGCCGCGGTCGGCGGTCACCACCGGCGTACCGCTGGCGAGAGCCTCCAGGACGGCGAGCCCGAAGGTCTCCCGGGGACATACGGAGAGCGCGACGTCGGCCTCCGCGAGCGCTCGGGCGATCCGGCGACGGTCGGAGACGTGCCCGTGGAAGACGACCGGAGCCTCCGCGGCGAGGGCCTCGAGCTCGGCTCGGTGCGGCCCGTCGCCGTAGACGTCCATGCGTACGTCGAAACCGCGGCGGTGCAGCTCGACGGCGGTGGCGACGGCGAGGTCGGGCGACTTCTCCCGGGAGAGGCGGCCGACGTGGACGAGTCGGAGGGTGTCGTCACGGTGTCCGAGCGAGGGGTGGAAGAAGTCCAGGTCGACGCCCAGCGGCACCTGCGCGATCGGGCAGCCGACGGTCGCGGCCAGCGGCTCGAACTCGTGCCGGGCGTAGTCGGAGGTCACCAGCACCTGGTCGAAGGAGCGCACCAGCATCCGGTTGAGCAGCGCGGTGGAGACCTTCGAGGTGGTGTCCATGCCGGTGTAGGTCGGCATGTACTCGTCGAGCCGCTCGTGCGAGAAGAGCACCGTGCCGATGCCCTGGCGCCGCGCCCAGCGGGAGACCGGCAGCATCGTGAACTTGTCGCTGACCTCGAGGCTCGTCGGGCGGTAGCGGGTCAGCACGTCGGTCACCCGCCACGGCTCGATGATCAGCCGATAGCCGCCGCCCACCCGCGGAGCTCTGAGCTGCACCACCTCGCCGAGGTCGGTCGAGGTGACCGCGTCGTACGGGCCGGGGACGACGAGCAGACGGTCGTGGCCCGCCTCGAGATATCCGCGGGCGAGGGCCTCCAGAGCCGTCTTCATCCCGCCGGAGGTGGGTCCGACGAAGTTCGCGAGCTGAGCGATGAGCACGGGCCACATCGTGTGGCATCGAGGTAGCCCGCCGGCGACCTCGATGTGACGTCGGCATGGCGAGGCGGCGTATTGGTTCAGGGGCGACTGGTCGGGAGTAGCGTTTGCGGCATGACCAACCTGGACGCGCACCCCACCCCCGTCGAATGTGTCGGCGGGACCGGCGACGAAGGCGTCGAGATCCAGATCATCACACCGCGCGACGTGCCCCTGGGTGGTCCGCGGGCGATGAACGTACGCCGCACCCTGCCCGCCCGCTCGCGCTCGCTGATCGGTGCGTGGTGCTTCCTGGACCACTACGGTCCCGACGACGTCGTCGTCTCCGGCGGGATGGAGGTGCCGCCCCACCCGCACACCGGGCTGGCGACGGTTTCCTGGCTGTTCACCGGGGAGATCGAGCACCGCGACTCGGTCGGCACGGTGGCGATGGTGCGCCCGGGCGAGGTCAACCTGATGACCTCGGGACGCGGCATCTCGCACTCGGAGAACTCGACGCCCGAGACCACCGTGCTGCACGGGGCCCAGCTCTGGGTCGCGCTGCCGGACGAGTTCCGCGACGTCGACCCCGCCTTCGAGAACCATCGGCCGACGCCGATCGAGCGTGACGGCGCGACGGTCCGGGTCTTCATGGGGTCGCTGCTGGGCGCCACCTCACCGGTGCGCACCTACTCCGAGATCCTCGGTGCCGAGATCCTGCTCGAGCCCGGCACCCGGCTCGAGATCCCGGTCGACTCCCGCTTCGAGCACGGTGTGCTCGTGGACACCGGCGAGGTGTCGATGACCGGCACCGGCCCGTCCGGACCGGCCTCGGCCACCGTGGAGAAGGACTCGCTGGCGTACGCACCCCCGGGCGCCACCACTCTCGTCCTGCAGGCCGGGGAGGCGTGGACCCGGCTCCTCCTGCTCGGTGGTCCGCCGTTCGGCGAGTCGATCATCATGTGGTGGAACTTCGTCGGGCGCACGCACGAAGAGGTCGTCGGCTATCGCCAGGAGTGGCAGGATCAGGTCACCCGCGGTGGCGGCGAGCTGGTCGAGGACTCCCAGGACCTGAGCGAGGGTCGTTTCGGGGTGGTCGAGGGCAACCACCAGAGACCGATCCCGGCGCCTCCGCTGCCCAACGCTCGCCTGCGCTCGCGGTCTTAGGTGGGCTCAGTGCTCGTGCTTAGACTGCAGTCGTGAGTGACGAATCCTCAGACCCAGGGGTCGTGCTGGCCGTGGCGGTGGGCCGCAGCCGTAGCCAGGCGGCGGTCTTCGACCTCGCCGGGCGCGAGCTGGCCGGTGACACCCGTGACCACGAGGTCGGCATCTCCGCCGAGGCGCTGATGCCCGAGATCGTCGAGCGGATGACCAAGATGGTGGCCTCGATCGACCTGCCCGTGCTGGCGATCGGGATGAGCCTGCCGGGCGTGGTCAACCCCGACCTGGGGATGAGCATCGACACCCCGGCGATGGGTGGCTGGGACGGGGTTCAGCTGGCGCCCTACTTCACCTCGCTCACCGACGCGCCCCTGATCCTCGCCCACGACGCCCACGCGCTGGCGCGCTCGGAGCTCTTCAACTCCGACCATCCCGTACGCAACGCCCTGGTCATCAAGGCCTCGACCGGCCTCGGCATGGGCATCATCACCGACGGCAAGGTGGTCACCGGCGCCCTCGGGGCGGCCGGCGAGATCGGCCACACCCGCATCGACGCCGCCGGTGACCGGCCGTGCCGCTGCGGCTCGACCGGCTGCCTGGAGACGGTGGCATCCGGCTGGGCGCTCGCCCAGCGGCTGACCGACTCGGGCGTTCCCGCAGACCACGTACGCGACCTGGTCGCCGCCGCGCTCGCCGGCGACGCCGTCGCCCGCGGGCTGCTGCGCGAGGGCGGGCGACAGCTCGGCGAAGTCGTGGCCACCGCCGTCAACCTGCTCAACCCGGAGGTCGTCGTCATCGGCGGCGACATGGCCGGGGCCTTCGACCTCTACACCGCCGGGGTGCGTGAGAGCGTCTACGCCCGCGCCAACCCGATCGCCACCCGTGAGCTCACCTTCATGGCCCAGCTGCATGGTGACTCCTCGGGTCTGGTGGGCTGCGCCGCGATGGCGATCGAGTCCGTCACCGCGTCGTGATCGTCGGCCTGCTCTGGCTGCTCGGATGCCAGCTGGCCGGAACCGCGATCGTCGAGCTGACCGGGATCCCGCTGCCCGGGTCGGTGGTCGGGATGCTGTTGCTCTTCGTCGCCCTGGTGCTGCGTCGCCGCGACGGCGAGGACGACCCGGTCATCCAGGTCGGCGACTACTTCCTCTCCCACCTGCAGCTCTTCTTCATCCCGGCGGGCGTCGGGGTGATCGCCTACGTCGCGGTCATCCGTGACGCGGCCGTGCCGATCGTCGTCGCGCTGCTCGGCTCCTGGCTCCTCGGGCTGGCCACGGTGGGCTGGGTGCTCACGCTGTTCCTCCGCCGCGTCCCGTCGGTCGTCGGCACGGATGGTGCTCCGGGGGAGGAGATCGAGTGAGCGTCATCCTGTGGCTGTTCGTGACGGTGGCGGCGTACGAGCTCGGGCGGTGGCTGCGGGCGCGGACCCGTTCCCCGCTCGCCCAGCCGGTGGCGGTGGCGATCGTGATCGTCGGCGCGCTGCTGACGGTCACCGGCACGACGTATGACGACTATGCCGATGCCACCACGCTGATCAGCTTCCTGCTCGGCCCGGCGACGGTGGCGCTGGCGATCCCGCTCTACCACCAGGTCGCCCGGCTGAGAGGGATGGTGGTGCCCGTCCTGGTCGCGCTGACCGCGGGCGCGACGGTGTCGATCGTCAGCGGCATCCTGCTGGTGCGCTGGCTCGGCGGCAGCGACGTGCTGGAGCGGACGATGGCCCCGAAGGCCGTGACGACGCCGGTGACGATCGAGCTGACCGAGCGTCTGGGTGGCTATCCGGAGCTGTCGGCGGCCTTCGCGATCGTGATCGGGATCGTCGCCGCGATGGTCGGCCCGCGGGTGCTGACCCTGCTCCGGATCCGGGACCCGCGGGCCCGCGGGGTGGCCGTGGGCGCGGTCTCCCACGGGATCGGCACCGCCCGGATGCTGGAGGAGAGCCGGGTCGAGGGCGCCTTCTCCGGGCTGGCGATGGGGCTCACCGCGGTGGTGACGTGTCTCATGGTTCCGCTGGTGGCGTACATCCTCCTCTGACCTTCGCTCACGCCTTACCGTTGGCATCATGGCTCGAGTCCATGCCTTCACCGACGACGTACTCGGCACTCTCGACGCGGTCGGGGTCGCCGACGGCCTTCGGCGCGGAGACTTCAGCACGCCCGAGGTCGTCGAGGCGGCCATCGCCCGGATCGAGGCGGTCGACGCCGCGCTCGGCGCGATGGCCTACCGCACCTTCGACAGGGCGCGGATCCAGGCGCGGGCTCCCCGGGCGGGCTTCTTCGCCGGTGTGCCGACCCTGATCAAGGACAACACCGACGTCGCCGGGGTGCCCACCAGGAACGGCACGGATTCGTACGTCATGCCGCCGGCATCCCGCAACGGCGAGATGACCAAGCTGCTCTTCAAGCTCGGCCTGCTGTCGCTGGGCAAGACCCAGCTCTCGGAGTTCGGCTTCTCGGGCACCGCCGAGCACGCGCGGCTCGGTGCGGTGCGCAACCCGTGGGACACCGGCCGGGTGGCGGGTGCCTCGTCGGCGGGGTCGGGGGCGCTGGTGGCGGCCGGGGCGGTGCCGATGGCCCACGGCAACGACGGTGGTGGCTCGATCCGGATCCCCGCCGGCGCCTGCGGTCTGGTCGGGCTCAAGCCCACGCGCGACCGGCTGCCGCAGGACCCGCTCTACGGGCTGCTGCCGCTCAAGATCGTCACCGACGGCGTGCTGACCCGGACCGTGCGCGACACGGCCGCGTTCTTCCGGGAGGCCGAGAAGGCCCACCACACCTCCTTGCCGCCGATCGGCGACGTCACCGGTCCGGGGACGAAGCGGCTCCGCTGTGCCGTGTTCACCGGTGCGCTCGGCCGTGAGGCGAGCCCGGAGGTCGCCGAGCTGACCCTCAAGACCGCGGCCGTGCTGGAAGAGCTCGGGCACACCGTCGAGACCGTGCCGCCGCCGGTGCCCGAGACCTTCGCCGACGACTTCGTCCTCTACTGGGGCACGCTCGCCGTCGCCCTGGTCAACGCCGGTCCGCTCCGCGGGAAGACCTGGGACCGCCAGCGGCTCGACAACCTCACGGTCGGCCTGGCCCAGCACACGATGAAGAACGCCAAGCACGTCCCCGCCGCCATCGTCCGGCTGCGCAAGGCGCAGGCGATCGCGGAGGGGTTCCACGCTGCGTACGACATCGTCCTGACGCCGACCGTCGCGCACGAGACCCCGGAGGTCGGCCGGCTGGCGCCGAGCCAGGCCTACGAGCTGGTGATGAAGCGACTGATGGACTGGGTCGCGTTCACGCCGTGGCAGAACGTCACCGGCGGGCCGGCGGTGTCGCTGCCCGTGCAGCAGACCCTCGCGGGACTGCCCCAGGGGATGATGTTCGGAGCCGCCCCCGGACGCGAGCGAATGCTGCTCGAACTGTCCTACGAGCTCGAGGAAGCGATGGGTTTCGCGCGCGTCTGGGAGCCTGGCAGAGACGCCGAGGACCCCGCTGACCTGGGATGATGCGTCCGTTGCTCGGAAGGGTCGTGCCGATTTGTTGAGCATCGCGCCGTGCCGTAATGTTCTCTCTCGCAACGCCCCTTTAGCTCAGTCGGCAGAGCGTCTCCATGGTAAGGAGAAGGTCTACGGTTCGATTCCGTAAAGGGGCTCTGGAGTTCGGGACCCGCAGTAGGAATACTGCGGGCCTGATTCCTGTTGAGGCGGGGTAGCTCAGGCGGTTAGAGCGCACGACTCATAATCGTGAGGTCGCGGGTTCGATCCCCGCCCCCGCTACCGCCAAAGACCGCATCACCTCGATCAGCACCGTAAGGATTGTCCCGTGGCCAGCAAGAGCAGCGACGTTCGCCCGAAGATCACCCTCGCTTGCACCGAGTGCAAGGAGCGGAACTACATCTCGAAGAAGAACCGTCGGAACGACCCCGACCGCATCGAGCTCAACAAGTACTGCCCGCGTTGCCGCAAGCACACCGCGCACCGCGAGACCCGCTGAAGCATCACAGTAGAGCGCGACGCTGATCGGCGCTCCGAACGCCCCGCCCCGAGTTCCGGGAGGCGGGGCGTTCGTTCTTTTGCCGAGAAGTCGCCCCGGCCGGCCGAGACGTCACTCTCGTCGACCGAGTTGGCAGGCCGGTGCCGTCTCGGCCCGCGCGCGTGACGCCTCGGCCGACGCGGGCGACTTCTCGGCAGGCCACTAGAGTTGTCCGCATGGCAGTTGACGGGTCGCTCGTAGGGCGCGCTTTTCCTCCGACCAGGCCCTATCGGGTCACCGACGAGAAGGTGCGGGAGTTCGCTGCCGCCACCGGTGTGGGTTGGGAGAGCGGGGACCCGGTCCCGGCGACGTTCCCGATCGTGCTCGCCTTCGACGCGATGAACGCCTTCCTGGACGACGTCGAGGTCGAGCTGTCGCGGATCGTGCACGGTGAGCAGAAGTTCTCCTACGCCCGGCCGATCGCGCCGGGCGACGTGCTGACGGCGACCCTCAGCGTCGCCTCGCTGCGCCAGATCGGTGGCAACGACATCATCGGCACGGTCTCGGAGATCACCGACGACTCCGGCGCGATCGTGTGCACCACGTCGGCCACCCTGGTCCACCGAGCGGCGGAGGTCGCCTGATGACTCTGGAAGCAGGCGCCGAGCTGGCCCCGAAGACCTACCCCGTGACCCGCGCGTCTCTGGTGCGTTACGCCGGCGCGAGCGGCGACTTCAACCCGATCCACTGGTCCGACCGGGTCGCCACGGCCGTCGGCCTGCCCGGCGTGATCGCGCACGGCATGTTCACCATGGCGCTGGTCGCCCGAGCGGTCTCGGAGTGGACCGACGGAGCCGAGGTCGTCGACTTCGGCGCGAAGTTCACCAACCCGGTCGTCGTGCCCGATGACGACGAGGGCACCTCGGTGACGGTCAGCGGCACCGTGAAGTCGGTCGAGGACGGCATCGCCACGATCGCCCTCACCGTCGTCTCCGGCGACCAGAAGGTGCTCGGTATGCCGAAGGTGACTGTGCGTGCCTGAGCTGCTGTCGAACCACACCACCTTCCATCTCGGCGGCCCGGCGGCAGAGTTCGTCACCGCGACCAGCGAGGCGGAGATCATCGAGGCCGTGACCGCGGCCGACGCGACCGGCACGGACGTGCTCGTCCTCGGCGGCGGCAGCAACCTGGTCGTGGCCGACGCCGGCTTCCCGGGCACCGTCATCAAGCTGGGGACCACGGGCCTCGAGGTGGAGACGGTCGAGGGTGGCGTACGTGTCACGGTGGCGGCGGGCGAGACCTGGGACGACTTCGTGACGACCGCCGTCGACAAGGGCTGGAGCGGGATCGAGGCGCTCTCCGGCATCCCCGGCAGCGTCGGCGCGACGCCGATCCAGAACGTCGGGGCGTACGGCCAGGACGTCTCCCAGACCATCACCTCGGTCAAGGTGTTCGACCGCGAGCTCCGCGAGGTGCGGAGCTTCACGGCCGAGGAGTGCGAGTTCGGCTACCGCTGGTCGCGGTTCAAGGCCACGCCCGGGCGCCACGTGGTCCTCGCGGTCACCTTCCGGCTCGGCACCGACGGTGAGACCGGGTCACCGATCGCGTACGCCCAGCTCGCCGGCGCTCTCGGGGTCGAGCAGGGCACCCGGGTGCCGTCCAAGCAGATCCGGGAGGCCGTCCTGGCGCTGCGCCGCAGCAAGGGCATGGTCATCGACGAGGCCGACCACGACACCTGGTCGGCGGGGTCGTTCTTCACCAACCCGGTGGTCGCACCCGAGGACGTGCCCGAGGGTGCTCCGGCCTACCCGCAGCCCGACGGCACCGTGAAGACCTCCGCCGCCTGGCTCATCGACCACGCCGGCTTCAAGAAGGGTCACACGCCCGATGGCCTGGCGGGCAAGGTGTCGCTCTCCACGAAGCACACCCTCGCTCTCACCAACCGCGGCGAGGGCACGACCGCGGATCTGCTCGCCCTGGCGCGGGAGGTACGCGACGGGGTCGAGGCCGCCTACGGGATCGTGCTGGTCAACGAGCCCGTCATGCTCGGCGTGGAGCTCTAGGCGAGGCCGCTCTGCATCAGCACGGCCGCGAAAGCCGTGACCAGCCGATGTGCGCCGCCGCTCAGCGCTGCAGCGAGCTGGGCCACCGCCACTCCCGCGGCGATGACCAGTCCCCGACTGTGATCCGCCGTCTGGCCGTGCGAGCAGGCTATGCCCGCGACGCCGCTCGCGAGTTCGTCTCCCGCAGCACTTCCGCTACCACGTACGCAGTAACGACCGCTCCGAAGAGTCCACGCCCGCACGACGACGGAGAGCCTGCGTCGCCGGGACGATCGAGTCATCCGGTGGAACGCGACGCAGGAGTCTCAGATGGACCTGAACGATGTGCTTGTCAACGCCGCCGGCACCGATGTCGGCGCCTACACCCTGACCACCGCCCGGCTCTGGGTAACTGTCGCCGCGCTGGCCTGCGGGGTGGCCGCACTGGTCATGGGCACACTCACCCTGCGCAGAGACCGCCGAGTCGGCCGGTCTCGACCGACTCGACGGGACTCCCTGTCAAGACCGGCCGACTCGGCGTCGGGTTCGCTTCAGGAGGACAAGGACCTCGTGGTGGTCGGTGTTCGGGAACATGTCGAGCAGGCGGGCGGACACCGGTCGCAGCGATGGCATGTCGCCCAGGTCACGAGCCAGGGTGTCGACGTTGCACGAGGAGTAGACGACGTGCTCGACGCCCGACTCCTCCAGCCACCCGGCGAGCGCGGAGCCGATGCCACGTCGCGGTGGGTTGACGATGACCAGGTCGGGTGCGGAGCCG
The DNA here is from genome assembly GCF_042798075.1 of Nocardioides sp. NPDC057772. NCBI lineage: Bacteria > Bacillati > Actinomycetota > Actinomycetes > Propionibacteriales > Nocardioidaceae > Nocardioides > Nocardioides sp. NPDC057772. Next base: position 5,734 of record NZ_JBHVKN010000013.1, on the reverse strand, counting down.
GCGGAGAGGGCGTACGCCGCCGCGTCCCCGGCCACCCAGCTGGTGCCCGGCAGCCCGAGCTCCGCTGCGGTCGATGCGGCGGCCTCGACGGCCTGCTCGCTGGACTCGACCCCGAGCACCTCGCGACCCGGGGCTGCGACGTGCAGCCCGAAGCCGCCGACACCGCAGTAGAGATCCCACACCGTGGCCGGTGACACCGAGGAGACCAGGTCGCGGGCGTGCCGGTAGAGGGCCGCGGCCACCGAGGTGTTGGTCTGGAAGAACGAGTGGGGCCGCAGCCGCAGACCGATCCCGTTGACCTCCATCGTGAGCGCCTCTCGGGCGGTCAGGAAGATCTCCTCAGGGCCTTCGATGACCGCCTTGTGCGCAGGCTGGATGTTCACCGAGGCCACCGCGATCGGCAGCTCGTCGAGCAGTGCCGGAAGGTGCTTGCGCAGGCGGGACAGCGCCTCGGTGGACCGCAACACCCAACGCACCATCAGCTCGCCACCGGGAGCCTCGGTGACGATCACGTGCTTGAGCTCGCCGCGCCGCTCGGGCACCGAATAGGGGGTCAGCCGAGCCGTCGTGACGAACCGGGACAGCACCGGCAGCGCGGACTGCAGCCCCGGCGTGTGCAGCCCGCAGGCGAGCAGGTCCACGCCGAGACCGTCGTGGGACAGGATGCCCAGCGTCGGCGCCTCCACCGACCCGGCGACGACCATCTTCGCCTTGTTGCGGAAACCGGCCTCCGGGCTGGAGACCGGTTCCTCCCAACGTACGTCGCCGAGAGCCGCCGCGACGCGCTGCTGCTTCTGCGCGAGCTGGTCGGCGTACGCCATCTCCAGCCAGCGGCAGGAGCGGCAGGCGCCGGAGGTGAAGTAGCCGCAGTCCATTCGTCAGATGCGGCTGCTGAGCATCGCGTTGACGCTGTCGAACGTCGTGGTGCCGGTTTCTCGGGAGGCGATGACGATCATCACGATGATGAAGATGACGTAGGCGACCCAGAAGAGCAGCATGAGCGCTCCGAAGATCGTCCCGATGAGGCCGGTGATGAAGCCCGCCTGAGCGTTGCCACGCCCGCTGTAGGCGGTGGGGTTGGCGTCGATCTCGGCCATCACGCGCTTGCCCTTGATCCATCCGAAGGGCGCGACGAAAACTCCGATCCCGCCGCACATGACCGAGAGGCAGACCCCCACGATCCCGAAGATCATCGCCGTGTTGGCCTCGGGGTGTGGCGGGGGTTGCGGAATCCCGTAGGGCGCTGGCTGGTAGCCCGGCGGAGGCGTGCTCGTCATCTCTCAGAACTCGCTGTCGTAGCTGTCGTAGCTGTCGTAGCCACTGTCGTAGCTGCTGTCGTCGAAGCCGCCGCTGACGCCGATGATGATGACGATGGTGATGACGACGATGCTCAGGACCAGCAGGACGGTGCCGATGATTCCGAGGATGAAACCGGCCTGTGCGTTGCCGCGGCCGGTCAGGGCCCCGGCGGCCGCGTCGATCCGCTTCTTCGCGGACAGACCCATGAAGAGGGCGAAGGGGGAGAGCACGATCGGGAGACCGCAGAAGAACCCGCCCGCGAGCCCGATGATGCCCAGGACCATGGCGGTGGTCGCGCCCGAGTCCGGGGTGCCCACCTGGGCCGAGTACGCAGCCGGGGCGCCGTAGGGCGCCTGGCCGTACCCCGGCTGACCGCCGTAGGTCGGCGGCGGAGGCGTCTGCCCGTAGCCCGCCGTCGGAGCCGGCGGAACCGGCGGGTTCTGGTCGAAGGTCGCCCCGCCGTAGGGGTTCGACGGCTGTTCGCCGTAGGTCTGGCCGTACATCGGCTGGGTCGCCGGCGGCGTCGGCTCGGACGGGCTCGGCGTGGAGCTGTCGGCCGGCTGGTTGGGATCGGGCTGATCGTCGGACGGGTTCGTCATGGCCGACATTCTGTCTTAACTCAGCGGATCCGTGCGTTGCGACGGCGTTTTGAGCCAGTCGTCGACCTCGGCGAGCAGATCCTTCTTCGTCGACTCGGGTGCGGTGGAGGCGGTGATCGACATCCGGGCCAGGTCCGCGAGGGTCTCGTCGGTGAGCTCGTGAGCGGCCCGCATCGTGGCGTACTGCGCCGCGAGCCTGGACCCGAACAGCAGCGGGTCGTCGGCCCCGAGCGCCACGGTCGCGCCCGCGTCGAGCAGCTGCGGCAGCGGCACCGAGGTGAGATCGGAGTAGACGCCGAGCGACACGTTGGAGGTCGGGCAGACCTCCAACGCGACGCCGGCGCGCACGATCTCGTCGAGCAGCTCAGGATCCTCCGCCGCGCGTACGCCATGACCCAGCCGGGTCGCGTGCAGCGACCGCAGCACGGTGCGGATGTGCTCTGGTCCACGCAGCTCGCCGCCGTGCGGCATCAGCCGCAGGCCGGCCCGCTCGGCGATCCGGAAGGCGTGGTCGAACTCCTCGGTCCGTCCACGTCGCTCGTCGTTGGAGAGCCCGAAGCCGACCACGCCGTGGTCGACGTACTGCCCGGCCAGGCGCGCCAGCGTACGCGCGTCCATCGGGTGCCGGGTGCGGTTGGAGGCGATGATCACCGCGATCCCGAGCCCGGTCGCCCGCTCCGCGTCGCGGACGGCGTCCAGCACCAGATCCGTGAACGCGGTGATCCCACCGAACTTCGCCGCATATCCCGACGGGTCGACCTGGATCTCGAGCCACCTGCCGCCGTCGCGTACGTCGTCCTCGGCGACCTCCATCACCAGCCTCCGGATGTCTGCCTCGGTGCGCAGCACCGACCGGGCCACGTCGTAGAGACGCTGGAACCGGAACCAGCCCTTCTCATCCGCAGCGCTCAGCGCCGGCGGCCACTCCGAGACCAGCTGCTCGGGCAGCCGGATGCCGTCGCGGGCGGCCAGCTCGAGCAGGGTCTCGTGGCGCATCGCACCCGTGAAGTGCAGGTGCAGATGCGCCTTCGGCAGCGTACGGAGGTCGCGTCGATCCTGAATCACGCGAGCAGCTTCTCCGCGGCAGCCAGCTTCACGCACACCGTGACGACCTCCATGGCCCCGCTGACCTGCTCCAACGGTGGGAAGGACGGCGCCAGGCGGATGTTGGTGTCCTCCGGGTCGACCTTGCCGGGGAACGCGGAACCGGCCGGGGTCAGCGCGACGCCGGCACCCTTGGCCAGCTCGATCACGCGGGTCGCGGTGCCCGGGAGGACATCGAGGCTCACGAAGTAGCCGCCTGCGGGCTTGGTCCAGGTCGCCACCCCGAGCGAGCCGAGCTCGTCGGTCAGGGCGTCCTCGACGGCCGCGAACCGCGGGGCCAGGAGCTCGCGGTGCTTGGCCATGTGCTCGCGTACGCCGGCCGCCGAGCCGAAGAACTCCGCATGCCGCAGGTGGTTGACCTTGTCCGGGCCGATCGCGCCGTGGCTCAGGTGGTCGAGCCACCAGGCGACGTTCTCCTTCGAGCCGCCGAAGAAGCCGACGCCCGCGCCCGCGTAGGTGACCTTGGAGGTCGAGGCGAAGACCAGGGGGCGGTGGGGGTTGCCGGCCGCGTTGGCCAGCGAGACCACGTCGGCGGTCTTGGTCTCGGCCGGGGTCAGGTGGTGCAGCGCGTAGGCGTTGTCCCAGAAGATCTTGAAGTCGGGCGCGGCGGTCGGCATCGAGGCGAGCCGCTCGGCGATCTCCTGCGAGGTGGTGTCACCGGTCGGGTTGGCGTAGGTCGGCACCAGCCACATGCCCTTGATCGCCGGGTCGTCCTTGACCAGCGCGGCGACGGCCTCGACGTCGGGTCCGTCGGCGCGCATCGGGACGGTCACCATCTCGATCCCGAACCACTCCAGCAGCGTGAAGTGGCGGTCGTAGCCCGGCACCGGGCAGATGAACTTCACCGTCTCCTCGCGACCCCACGGACGCTCGCTGTCGACGCCGCCGTGAAGCCACAGGTACATCAGCGTGTCGCGCATCATGGTGAGGCTCGAGTTGCCGCCGGCGATGATCTGGTCGGTCTCCAGCCCGAGCAGCTCGGCGTAGATCTCACGGATCTCGATGCCGCCCGCCAGACCGCCGTAGTTGCGCGTGTCGGTGCCGTCCGGTGCCGTCGTCGACTTGGGGAGATGGAGCAGGCCGTCGGAGAGCTCGAGCTGGTCAGCGGAGGGCTTCCCCCGGGTCAGGTCCAGCTTCAGGCCCTTGGCCACCAAGTTGTCGTACGCCGTGCGCTGCTCCGTTGCGAACGCTTCGAGTTCCTCGCGCGAGAGCTCTGCGAGGGGACGGGGATCTGAGGTCATGCCAGCAATCCTATGGGTCAACGCACCCCGGTTTTGGAGGGGCCGTTGCCCAGTGCGTAGACTCACCGTTGGTGGTCTTCCCACATGGTTAGCCGCGCCCTCAACCGCGCGTCTGATGCAGACCTCCGTAGGGCACTAGCTCAACTGGCAGAGCATCGGTCTCCAAAACCGAAGGTTGGGGGTTCAAGTCCCTCGTGCCCTGCAAAGCCGGACCAGCGATGGAAACGTTTTCGAGAGAAGGTGGCGGCGTGACGGACAGCAAAGCGGTCCCGACTCCGAACGACAAGAAGACGGAGAAGCGCACCAGTCTCCCGACGTTCTACCGCCAGGTCGTGGCCGAGCTCCGCAAGGTCGTCTGGCCGACGCAGCAGCAGCTCACGACGTACTTCATCGTGGTTCTGGTCTTCGTCCTGGCCATGATGGCGATCGTCGCGGGTCTTGACCTCGGGTTCGGCAAGTTGATGTTCTGGGTGTTCGGCGGCCGCGACGCGTGATCGCGTGGGCCCCGGCCCGCGGAACACACCCGATACACACAATCAACGGTTTGGAGCAGGACGTGTCTGAGCAGGACTACACCGAGGAGACCGAGGTCCTCGAGACGGCCGAGGCCGCCTCCGACGTGCCTGCAGAGGCCGGGTTCGACGAGGCCGACGAGGCCGGTGACGCCGACACTTCCTTCGACGAGATCGTCGAGGGCGAGGCCCCCGAGGCATCTGACGACGACCCGCTCGAGGCGTTCCGCCGTGAGCTGTGGGCCAAGCCGGGCGACTGGTTCGTGATCCACACCTACTCCGGCATGGAGAACCGGGTGAAGTCCAACCTGGAGAACCGCATCGTCTCCCTCAACATGGAGGACTACATCCACGAGATCGTGGTCCCCACCGAGGAGGTCCCGGAGATCAAGAACGGCCAGCGCAAGATGGTCAAGCGCACCGTTCTCCCGGGTTACGTCCTGGTCCGGATGGACCTCACCGACGAGTCCTGGGCCGCCGTACGCCACACCCCGTCGGTCACCGGTTTCGTCGGCCACAGCCACCAGCCGGTGCCGCTGTCGATGACCGAGGTCGAGAACATGCTCGCCCCCGCCGTCGTCGCGCAGGCCGAGGCCGAGGCCGCCGCCGCCGGTGAGGCCGCGACCGCCAGCGCCGGTGCCACCGGCACCGCCAAGAAGCCTGTCGAGGTCGTCGACTTCGCCGAGGGCGACTCGGTCACCGTCGTCGACGGCCCCTTCGCCACCCTCCACGCGACCATCACCGAACTCAACGCCGAGTCCCAGCGCGTCAAGGCGCTCGTCGAGATCTTCGGCCGCGAGACCCCGGTCGAGCTCAGCTTCGACCAGATCCAGAAGAACTAGCCCTCGCGGCTTCCTGAGCTTCCTCTGGAACACACACCTCCGACTGGTGCGCAGACGATCGACTTCCCAATCAAGATGCCGCTTCGCACCAGTCGAGGTGGCGATGCGCGATCTCCGAGTCGCAACCGTCAGGCTGA
>NZ_JBHVKN010000012.1:0-52869 GCF_042798075.1 Nocardioides sp. NPDC057772 | reverse complement strand
CGCCTCCTTCGTGGAACTCCGCGAAGAAGGCGAGCGCTGACCGAGTTACCTCGGTCGACATTCAGCCCAGCTGCTTGCGGAAGAAGTGGGTCGCGTGCGGGTTGTCGTTGTAGCGGTCGATGCGCTCGTAGCCGGCCCGCTCGTACATCCCGATCGCCTCGCTGAGGACGTCCCGGGTGTCGAGACGTACGACTCGGTGGCCCAGGCGCAGAGCCTCCGCCTCGAGGTGGCGCAGCAGGCGCGAGCCGAGGCCGGCGCCGCGCCAGGCGGGGTCGACCCACATCCGCTTGATCTCGGCGGTGCCGTCGAACTCCCGCACTCCGCCCGAGGCGACCGGTGCGCCGTCGCTGGCGGCGACGAAGAAGGAGCCGTGGGGCGGCCGGAGGGAGGGGTCGTCGCCGAAGCCCTCGTCGCCGACGGTGAACCCGAACCGGTCGCCGATCTCGGCGAAGTAGTGGCCCATCGCCTCCTGGGCCATCGGGTCGCGGGGGTCGACCGGCTCGATGGTGATCGTGGCCGCTCGCACCAGCAGGTCGGCGGTGGCCAGCGCCTCGTTGAGGCGGTCACGCTGCCGCTGCGTCAGCGGGTCGAGCAGGAGATGGGCGCGCTCCTCCGAACGCCGCTCGAGGTCGTCCCACTGCTTGAGGCCGTCCTCGGTGAGCGCCACGAGCCGGCGCCGGCCGTCGGCCGGGTCACGCTTCGTCGTGACATATCCCTTGCTCTCCAGGGTGCGCAGCATCCGGCTGACATAGCCGGAGTCCAGGCCGCCGAGGCGGATGCGCAGGTCCTGGACCGACTCGGCGCCGAGGCCGACCTCGTAGAGGATCCGCGCCGTGCCGTAGGGGAGACCGCTGCCGAGGAAGGACTCTTCGAGCGCTCCCACGCGGCGGACGTAGCTCATGTTGAACTTGCGCATCACCGAGGTGTCCACTGTCATATATCTGACTTTAGTCAGGTAATCCGGAGATTCCAAGAGTCTCCGATAAACAGTTGTCCCGGCCGGCGCCGCGGACCGAGAGTGGGGTGCCAGGAGTCGACAGCGAAAGGCATCCATGACACCCGAACCGACCGGCCCCGTCAGCGAGCATCCGGTGCCGGGCCGCGGCCCGTATGCCATCGCCGCAGGGCCGGACCAGGCGCTGTGGTACACCCTGGAGGGCAGCGGCGAGATCGGCCGTCTCGTCCCTGGAGGGTCGCCGGAGGCGTTCCATCTGGCGGCCGACTGCGGCCCGACGATCATCGCGCCCGGACCGGATGGAGCGCTGTGGTTCACCGAGTACCGCGCGAACAGGATCGGCCGGATCTCGGTCGATGGCACGGTGACCGAGTTCGGGCTGCGGGAGTGCGGGCCCTACGGCATCACCGCAGGGCCCGACGGAGCGGTCTGGTTCACCGAGACGACCACGGACTCCATCGGACGCATCGCCACCGACGGCACCGTCACCGAGTTTCCGCTCCCGATCGCCGAGGCGTTCCCGTCCGCGATCGTTGCCGGGCCGGACGAGGCGCTGTGGTTCACGATGAACCGGGCCAACGCGATCGGCAGGATCGATCTGAGCGGCGCGGTGACCCTCTACGAGCTTCCCACGCCCGATGCGGCCCCGGTCGGCATCACGCTCGGCCCTGACGGCGCGCTGTGGTTCGTCGAGATCGCTGCGGGGCAGATCGGCCGCATCACCGTCGACGGGAAGATCAGCGAGCATCCGCTGCCCGACCGGGGAGCGCGCCCGCATGCCATCACCGCCGGCACCGGCGACGTGCTGTGGTTCTCCGAGTGGGGCGCCAACCGTGTCGGGTCGATCACCGTCGACGGCGTGATCGATTCAGTCGCGCTGCCGACTCCGAACTCCGAGCCGCACGGACTCACTCTCGGGCCGGACGGCGCGCTGTGGGTCGCCCTCGAGCACGGTGCGCTGGCGCGCGTCGTGGTGGCTGGCGAATGAGAAAGAGCGAGGTCCAAACCCGACCTCGGTCGGTGTTTGAACCTCGCTCTCATGGGGTGAGCGACGGGGCTTGAACCCGCGACCCTCGCGACCACAACGCGATGCTCTACCAGCTGAGCTACGCCCACCATCGACCCGGACAGCGCATGTCCGAGCCATGCGATGAGCATAGGGGAATCAGACCGGATCTGTGGAATCGGCGACCTCGGCCGGATCGATCAGGCCCGTGATCGAGGCGCCGTGCCGGGCGGCGATCTCCTTGGCGGTGTCCGAGTCCGGCCCGGGCATCGGCACGAAGACGGCCTCGCGGTAGTAGCGAAGCTCCTCGATCGACTCCTGGATGTCGGCGAGCGCGCGGTGGTTGCCGCGCTTGGCGGGAGCCGAGAAGTAGGCCCGCGGGAACCAGCGGCGCGAGAGCTCCTTGATCGAGGAGACGTCGACGTTGCGGTAGTGCAGGAACCCCTCCAGCTCGGGCATGTCGCGAGCCAGGAAGTTGCGGTCGGTGGCCACCGTGTTGCCGCCCAGGGGCGGTCGGGAGTCCTTGCCGCAGTGCTCCCAGACGTACGCCAGGACCTGCTCCTCCGCCTCGCGCATCGTCACACCGTTCTCCAGCTCGACCAGCAGGCCGGACTTGGTGTGCATGTCGCGTACGAAATCGTCCATCTGCTCCAGCGCCTCGGCCGGGGGTTTGATGATGATGTCGACCCCGTCGCCGAGCACGTTGAGATCGAAGTCGGTGACGAGGGCCGCCACCTCGATGAGCGCGTCGTTCTCGAGGGACAACCCGGTCATCTCGCAGTCGATCCAGACCAGACGTTCGTTCAGTGAAGCCACGCAGAGCACCATAACGCCGCTGGTCAACGGCTTCGCGGAGGGATAGGCGACGATGTGATAACGGTTCCCATGGCGTGGTTTCAGCATGCACTCAGGAGACCGACCTATGTTGGCTCCATGAGCACGGATTCAGCCAGCAGCCCCTCGCGCAAGGAGAAGCGTGAGGCCCGCGCTGCCAAGGCCGCCGCGGAGCTGGAGGCTCTGCGCAAGAAGCAGGCCCGCAAGTCGATTCTCACGGTCGTCGCCGTCGTCGCCGCCATCGCGGTGATCATCGGCGGCCTGGTCTGGTTCAGCCTGAACCGGTCCGAGGGTGACAAGGTCACCGCGGTCGACGCCGGCAGCAGCGAGCACGGCCTGGTCATCGGTCCCGACGACGCGCCCCACAAGGTCGTCATCTACGAGGACTTCCTGTGCCCCTACTGCGCCGACTTCGAGGCCGCGTCCCGCGAGGATCTCGCCGAGCTCGCCGCCGACGGCAAGGTGCAGGTCGACTACCGCCCGTTCGTGCTCCTCGACCGGATCGGCCCCTACTCCATGCTCGCCACCTCGGCCTTCGCGGTCGTCCAGGAGGAGGCCGGCGACGAGGTCGCCAAGAAGTTCCACGACCTGCTCTTCGAGAACCAGCCCAGCGAGTCCGGTCCGTTCCCGAAGGCCGCCGATCTGGTCGACCTGGCGGTCGAGGCAGGCGCCGAGGAGTCCGCGGTCAAGGACCGCATCGAGAACCTCGACGGCAAGGCCTGGGCCGACGCTGCCACCCAGGCGGCCGCCGCCGACGGTGTCCAGGGGACTCCGACCATCCTGCTCGACGGCGAGCAGTTCCAGGACGGCAACAGCATCGAGGAGTACGCCGCCAACCTGGTCGAGCAGGTTTCCTGACCTGAGCGAGCGGCGGCCGAACCGCCGGCCGAGGGCGTAGGGTCGGCCACATGGCTCGGCAGATCCAGATCTTTCTCAGCGCGGTCGGGATCCTCCTGGTGGCCTACTTCGCTCTGGTCGGACTGTGGGCCGTCGTGCAGGCGATCCTTCAGTCCTGAGGGCCGACGGGCCGGTCGGGGACGTACCTGACGTTCCTGGTCCGATCCGCGTTGCCCAGGGTTCGGCTGCCGTTTCGGTAGGCACCGTACGGTTCGGCGACAGCCCATGGCGGCTGGGCCGAAGACCCCTAGGCGAAGGTGCTCGAGATGGCGTACGCGACGACCGAAGAAGGCCATCGGATCTATGTGAAGCCGACCGATCCGCGGGCTCTCGGCCTGATCGCCAACAAGGGGCGGATCATCCGTGGCTCGCTCGAGCTGTGGCGGGTGGCGCTCGGACTGCACGAGTGGCAGACCGTGATCGACATCGGCGTGAACTACGGCGAGATGCTCGTCGGGGTGGAGATCCCGGCGGGTGCGGAGCTGATCGGGTTCGAGCCGAACACGTCGCTGCACAAGGTCCTGCGCAAGACCCTCGAGGCGCGAGGCGTCGCGATCGACCTGCGCTCGCAGGCGGTCTCCGACAGGCCTGGCACGGCGCGGTTCGCGGTCGACCGCACCTGGTCGGGAACATCGTCGCTCTACGACGAGCGCCACGACGGCTCGGCCCGCTGGCAGCTCCGCGACGTCGAGGTCACCACGCTCGACGAGGTCCTCGGCGGATCGGGGCGGTCGTTCTGCGTGAAGGTGGATGTCGAGGGCTTCGAGCGCGAGGTGGTCGACGGCGCGGCCTCGTCGCTGGAGCGCACGGAGCACTGGGCGCTGATGCTCGAGATCGAGCACATGGACCGGGGCTATCTGGCCGAGCTGGCCCGGACCCGCGACGTGTTCGTCATGGAGAAGGACTCGACCGTGCTGCGGCGGGTGCCCGGCGAGCGCATCGCCGTCGAGGAGCTTCTCGACGACCCCACCCTGCACCGCCAGGACTGCGTGGTGCTGAGCCCTGCCCTTGCCGGTCGATCGGCGATAGCGTGACGGCATGACCGAGATCCAGATCGTCGAGCAGTTCCTGGCCGCGCTCGAGACCGGTGAGGTCGACGCGGCGCTGGCGCTGTGCGCCGACGACGTCACCTACCAGAACGTGCCCCTGCCGCCGGCCCGCGGCCTGTCCGAGGTCGGGCGCCAGCTGCGGGTCATGGGGAGGTACGCCACCGGCTTCGAGGTCCGGATGATCAACATCGCGGCCAACGGCCCGGTGGTGCTCACCGAGCGCATCGACGTGCTCAGCCGCGGCTCCGTCTCCGCCGAGTTCTGGGTGTGCGGCACCTTCGAGGTGCGCGACGGCAAGATCGTGCTCTGGCGCGACTACTTCGACTGGACCACGTTCATCGCGGCGGGCATCAAGGGCGTCGGCCAGGCTGCGTTCGGCGCGATCCGGAAGGCCGTCGGGCGCTGACCCGCTGTGCGCAGCGCACGAGGCACGTCGTGCACTGTTCTTGTGACGCGAGTCACAACGAGCCTTACGCTCGGAGACATGCCTCGTGCGTCAGCCGCTCTCCTCGCCCTGCTCCTGACCGCCTCCGCCCTGGTCGCCTCGACCGGCCCGGTGCTCGCCGACCCCGAGCCGCCCGGTGACCAGCCGCTGCCGGGCTACACCATCAGCAACCCGCCGGTGGCGCCGATCGTCGTCGGGGGCGCCCAAACCACGGTGCGCCAGGGCGTGCACGAGCACGCTGCGTACGTCCTCGAGGTGCCGGCCGACTGGAACGGCGAGCTGGTGATGTGGGCCCACGGCTACCGCGGGCTCAGCTACACGCTGACACCCGAGACCCCGGGGTTCGGGCTGCGGCGTACGTTCCTCGAGCAGGGTTACGCCTGGGCGGCGTCGAGCTACTCCACCAACGGCTACGACGTGGGTGCCGGGGTGCGCTCGACCCGGGACCTGGCGACGTACGCCTCCGAGCTGCTGCCCCACCGCGCCAGTCGCACCTACGTGACCGGGGTGTCGATGGGCGGGCACGTGATCGGGCGCTCGCTGGAGCAGTATCCGGGCTTCTACGACGGCGCGATGCCGATGTGCGGGCAGCTGGGTGACGTGGAGCTCTTCGACTTCTTCGTCGACTACAACCTCGGTGCCCAGGCGCTCGCCGGGCACGACGCCTACCCCTACGGCGCGGACTACCAGAGCGCCGACGTCCCGGTGATCAAGGCGCGCCTGGGGCTCGACGGCACGCTCACGCCGGAGGGCGAGCAGCTGCGGGCGATGACCATCGAGCGCAGCGGTGGCCCCCGGCCGGGCGCCACCGCGGCCTTCGGGCAGTGGAAGGACTTCCTGTTCTCGCTGCCCTCGGTCGACGACGGCGGCATGCTGGCCTTCAACATCGCCCGGGTCGCGACCAACCAGGACACCGTCTACACGCCCAGCTCACCGGTCGACCTCAACAGCCGGATCGAGCGGATCGACCCCGCGGACCCGGCCGGGCGCTACAGCCACCGGCTCAACGCACCCTCGCGGATCTCCGGCCGTCCCAGCGCGCCGGTGGTGAGCCTCCACAACCTCGGCGACATGTTCGTGCCGTTCTCGATGGAGCAGATCTACCTGCGTGAGGTGAAGCGCCACCACCGCGACGGTCTGGTCGTGCAGCGGGCGATCCGGTCGGCCGGGCACTGCGAGTTCAGCCCTGCCGAAGCCGCGACGGCTTGGGGCGACCTCGTCGACTGGGTGGAGCACGGCGACCGCCCTGCCGGGGACGACGTGCTCGACCGGGCGACGGTCGCCGCACCCGACTACGGCTGTGCGTTCACCGACCCCGGTGCGTACGGGACCGGGTCGCGTCGTCTCTACGCGCGCTGCCCCTGAGCGTCGTCCCGGCCGGGGTCAGTGGACGACGTCGTAGACGAGCTTGAGGATGCCGTTGGCGTAGGTCTCCGACTCGAGCAGCTTCAACATCTGCTTCTCCTTGTCGGTCTTGCTCCACAGCGACTTCCCGGCGCCGAGCACGACCGGGAAGACGAGCAGGTGGTACCGGTCGATCAGGCCGGCGTCGGAGAGGTTGCGGGCGAGCTCGGCGCTGCCGGCGATCAGGATCGGGCCGCCGTCGCCCTGCTTGAGCTGCTCGACCTCGTCCAGCGACCTCACGATGTTCTGCGGGCCCCAGCCCTCGACCAGAGCCTCCTCTCCGAGGGAGGTCGAGACGACGTACTTCGGGATCTCCTTGACCACCGCGAAGTCCTCGATGTCGGGCCAGATCGGGGCGAAGGCCTCGTAGCTGCGGCGACCGAACATCAGCGCGCCGGCCTCCTCCATCTCGCGGCCCTTGATGGCGTAGGCCTCGGGCAGGAACTCGATGTCCTGGAACGTCCAGCCACCGCTGCGGTGCTGCTCGGACGGGATGCCGCCGCCGGGGGAGTCGACGACGCCGTCGAGGGACACGAACGCGGAGTAGATGAGAGTGCGCATGCTGCCGATCCTGCCGTGACGGACTCGGACAGCGCCAGAGCTTTCCGGGGACTACCGTGAACGTCATGACGGCCCGACGACGTGCTCAGGAGTTCTGCGAGGCCTACGGCCTCGCGATGCCGATCCTTCAGGCGCCGATGGCGGGCGCCTGTCCGCCCGCGGCGGCGGCCGCGGTGGCCGACGCGGGCGGGATGGGTGCGGCGGGGGTGGTGCTCGACTCACCCTCGCGGATCGCGGAATGGGTGGACGAGTTCCGCTCGATGTCGGCTGGCCCGTTCCAGCTGAACATCTGGATTCCCGACCCCCTCGACGACGACCCCGCCAAGATCTCCGCCGCGGAGGAGTTCCTCGGAAGGTTCGGTACGCCGGGTCCCGAGCAACCTCCCGCGCCGTCGTTCGAGGAGCAGTGCGAGGCGATGCTCGCCGCCCGGCCGACCGTCGTCTCCTCGATCATGGGGCTCTTCTCGCCCGACTATGTCGATCGTCTGCACGCGGCCGGGATCGCCTGGTTCGCGTGCGCCACGACCCTGGCCGAGGCGCGGGCCGCGCAGGACGCCGGTGCCGACGCCATCGTCGCCCAGGGACTCGAGGCCGGCGGACATCGCGGGGTCTTCGCGGAGGAGACGGCGGAGCGTACGGCCGTGGGGCTGTTCGCGCTGCTGCCGCACATCGTCGACGGCGTGGACCTGCCCGTCATCGCCACCGGCGGGATCGCCGACGGACGTGGCGTGGCCGCGGCCCTGACCCTCGGCGCGAGCGCCGTGCAGGTCGGTAGCGCGCTGCTGCGGTCACCGGAGACCGGGATCGCCGACGCGTGGGCCGCCTCGCTGGAGGGGCTCGAGCCGGAGGAGACGGTCGCCACCCGGGCCTACTCCGGACGCCTCGGCCGCGCCGCCCCGACGCCCTACGTGCGTTCCTGGGAGGGCCCGGACGCGCCGTCACCCGCGCCCTACCCCCACCAGCGCCGGCTCGTGGCCAGGTGGCGCAAGGGCACCTCAGATCCCGCCGCCGCGGCGCCCCTCGACCGTGCCAATCACTGGGCCGGTCAGGCCGCCGGCCGTGCCGTCGCCGAGCCCGCGGCCGAGGTCGTCACCCGGATGTGGAGCGAGGCCCGCGGTCTCCTTCCCGACGGGGAGTAGGGCGGCGGTGTAGAACGGAGGGCATGAGCGACACCTGGCCCCAGCGACTGCTCGCGGACGGCTTCGGCCGGATCGCGGAGAGCCTCCCCGCGATCGTCGACGGTCTCTCCGTCGACGACCTGCTGTGGCGGCCTTACGACCGCGCGAACTCGATCGCCTGGACCTTGTGGCACATCGGCCGGATGGAGGACGCCCAGATCGCACCGCTCGCCGGCACCGACGAGGTGTGGGCGCGGGACGGCTGGGTGGAGCGGTTCGGGCTGCCCTATCGACCGCGTGCGATGGGCTACGGGCAGTCCGCGGAGGAGGTCGGGGCTTTCCGGCTGGAGGACCCGGCGCTGCTGACCGGCTACTACCGGGCCGTCCATGCGGCCACCCTCGACCTGGTCGAGTCGCTGAGCGAGGAGGACCTCGCCCGGGTCATCGACGAGCGCTGGGACCCGCCGGTCACCACCGCCGTGCGGCTGGTCAGCATCGTCGACGACGCCGCCCAGCACATCGGCCAGGCGGCGTACGTCAAGGGTCTGCTGAGTCTGCGCTGACGGGGATCGGCTGAGTCAGAGCACGGCGGCGATGGCCTCGTCGATCGAGGCGTCGCCGGAGACCAGCTCCCACTGCTTGCCGACGGTGGCGGCGTCGTCGATCACCGCCGCGATGACCGCGGCCACGTCGGCGCGCGGGATCGTGTCGCGCTCGAGCTTCGGGGCGAGCTTCACCCGTCCGGTGGCGGGTTCGTCGGTGAGGCCGCCGGGACGCAGGATCGTCCACTCGAGGTCGCTGTCGCGCAGGGCGATGTCGGCGTCGCGCTTGGCCTCGACGTAGGCCGTCCAGACCTCGCCGGCATCGGTCGGCACCGGCTCGTCGACGCTGATCGCCGAGACCTGTACGAAGCGCTTGATGCCGGCCGCCTTCGCGCCCGCGATCGACTTCGTCGATCCCTCCAGGTCGACGGTGCGCTTGCGTTCCTTGTTGCCGTCGGGGCCGCCGCCGGCGGCGAAGACCACCGCGTCGCAGCCTGCGAAGGCCGCGGCGAACGCGTCGACGTCCTGGTTCTCGATGTCGAGCAGGCCGACCTCGGCCCCGAGCGCCTCGAGCTCTGCTCGGTAGCTCTCGCTGCGTACGAGCGCGACCGGGGTGTGACCCGCGGCGGCGAGGAGCGGATGGAGGTGCAGGGCGACCTTGCCGTGGCCGCCGACGATGGCGATGCGCATGTCCTCACCCTAGGCATACGAGTCCACTGACATTTGTCACCGACGGGTCCGGACATTCACATCTGCCGCCCAGTGTCCCTCGGACGCGAGTCTGGAGACACCACCCACGGTGGGTGGTGGAGACGGAGGACTCGCAATGACAACGGTGACGAACGAGATCCAGCAGCGCACCCGGGTCGGGTGGCCGCGGATCGCGGGGACGGCGGCCGCGGCGGCCGTCACGGCGACGGTCGTCTGGCTGCTGTGGACCGCGGTCGGGGGAGTGGACCTCGAGGTGAAGTCCGGCGGAGCGGGGGCGCAGCAGATCGGGATCGGCTCGGTCGTCATCAGCAGCCTGCTGATCGCGCTCGCCGGCGGCGCGCTGCTGCGGTGGTGGCAGGGCCGCTCCGAGCGTGGGACCAGGCGCTGGACGATCCTCGCCGTCGGGATCGCCGTGCTCTCCCTCATCACGCCGACCAGCGCGCTCACCGTGGCCGCAGGGCTGGGACTCGTGAGCCTGCACGTCGTCGTGGCCGTTGTGGTCATCGCCGGCCTGCGGCGACGGTAAAGTGACGAGTGTGTCCGGCCTGAGGTGTCACCTCCAGCGCCACGGCGTGGTGCTGGTCTGGCTGCCGGTCCTGCTGCTCTTCCCGCTGCTCAACCTCTCCGGCGAGGTGCTCGGTGCCATCGGCCAGGCCGTCCTGGTGCTGGCCGTCGCCGCGGTCGCGGTCGCTCTCGTGGTGTCCGGGCGCGTCCTCGTTCTGCTGCCGGTCCTGGTGGCGTTGATCCTGGTGGCCGCGATGCAGGGCGAGGGCTGGCAGACGGTGTGGGGCGTGCTGGCCATCGTCTCTCCGGCGGTGCTGCGCGGCTGGCGCCTGCTGGTCGCCATCGTCGCGGCCACGGTCGGCGTCGCAGTCTCGATCGCGGTGATCGAGGGCGTCGGCGACGCCTACCTGCTCAGCGTCGGCGGCATCCTGCTCAGCGGCATCACCACGACCTCCTTCCTACGCCTGATCGACGCGGTCGAGCAGCTCCGCCGCACCCGCGAGGAGCTGGCCCGCGCGGCCGTCGCCGAGGAGCGCGCCCGGATGTCCCGAGACCTCCACGACCTGCTCGGCCACACCCTGAGCGTGATGGTCGTCAAGGCCGAGGCCGTACGCCGCCTCGCGGCTCGTGACCCCGAGGCAGCCGCCGCGCACGCGGCCGACATCGAGGAGGTCGGGCGGGCCGCCCTGGCCGACGTCCGGGGCGCCGTCGACCAGATGAAGACGCTCTCGCTGGCCGAGGAGCTCGACGGCGCTCGCCGTGCCCTCGACGCCGCCGGGATCCGTACGTCGGTGACCGCTGTCCCGCCCGAGGTGCCCGACATCGCCGGCCAGGCGCTGGCCTGGGTCGTGCGCGAGGGTGCCACCAACGTGCTGCGTCACTCCGGCGCGGCCAGCTGCCGTTTCGAGCTCACCGAGGACGGCGGCGAGTTCCGGCTGGCCGTGGTCGACGACGGGGTCGGCGGCCCGGCAAACCCGACCGGAGCGGGGGAGAGATCGGGTGGGCTCGAGGGCCTGCGGCAGCGGCTGCTCGCTGTCGACGGTCGGCTCGACGTACGGCCTGGGGTCGACGGGTTCCGGCTCGAGGCACGGGTGCCGGCCTCGTGATCCGCATCCTGCTCGCCGAGGACCAGGCGATGATGCGCGGCGCACTCGCCGTGCTGCTCGGCCTCGAGGACGACCTCGAGGTGGTCGCGCAGGTCGGGACCGGCACCGAGATCGTGCCGACGGCGCTCGAAGTGCGCCCCGACGTGGCCCTGCTCGACGTCGAGCTGCCCGGCATCAGCGGGCTCGAGGCCGCGCGCGAGCTGGCCGCGCGCATCCCGGAGTGCCGGGTGTTGATCCTGACGACGTTCTCCCGGCCCGGTTACGTTCGCGAGGCGATGGCCGCCGGCGCGGTCGGTTTCCTGGTCAAGGACGGGCCGGTCGAGGAGCTGGCCGACGCGATCCGCCGGGCGCTGCGCGGCGAGACGGTCCTCGACCCGGCGCTCGCGGCGGCGACCCTCCGTGCCGCCCCGAACCCGCTGACCTCGCGCGAGCGTGACGTGCTCGCGGCCTCCGAGGACGGATCGAGCATCGCCGACATCGCCTCGCGCCTGTTCCTCTCCCCGAGCACGGTCCGCAACTATCTCTCCGCCGCGATCGGCAAGACCGGCACCCGCAACAAGACCGAGGCCGCCCTCGCGGCCCGCCGCAACGGCTGGCTGGGTTGATCTTCCCCGCACGGGGGGGGGATCTCCTGGCGGGGCTGATCGGTCCCGGAGCAGGGCGATACCTAGGGGCGTGGTGAATGAATTTTCGTTCACTCCGTGGTGGTGAATGAATTTTCGTTCACTCCGCGACGGCGAACGAATTTTCGTTCACGCCCGCGGTGACCTCGCCCGGCGCTCAGCCAGCTGACGACGAGGGAGCCCGTGGCGATCTGGGCCGGCTTCATCAGGCTTGCGACAACGACCCGAGCGCGTGAACGAGCGGCGCGAGCTCGGGGATCTCGGCGGCCTCGTCCAGTGCCGTACGCAGCACCTCGTCGTGCAGCGGGCGCGCCTTCTTCAGCAGCGCCCGTCCCGCGGGCGTGAGCTCGGTGTAGATCCCGCGGCGGTCGTCGGCGCACAGGATCCGGGTGAGGAGGTTGCGGTTCTCCAGGCGGGTGACCAGGCGGGTCGTCGCCGATGAGGAGAGCGCCGCGGCGCGGGCGAGCTGCTGCATGCGCATGTGCCAGCCGTCCTGGCGACTGAGCGCGTCGAGGACGGTGAACTCGACGACCGACAGCCCGTGCTCGCGCTGCAGCGCCTTCTCCAGTGCGGCCTCGATCAGTCCGTGCACGGCCGCCAGCGTGCGCCAGCCCTGAGCGCGGATCTCGACGGCGTCGTCAGCGATTCCCATGGGTCCTCCTTCGTGGACACCCCAAGCATACCTGAGTTGCGCGGATAATGCGCGCGTGCAACTATAAATATGACGCGTGTGCAACTACTGCGCACGCGGACTATCGACAGACGCAACCCGTCCACGTTCAGGAGTCATCCATGCCCGTCGCACTGCTAGCCCTCGCGATCGGAGGGTTCGGCATCGGCCTCACCGAGTTCGTCATCATGGGCCTGCTGCCCGAGGTCTCCGCCGACTTCGCGGTCAGCGAGACCACCGCCGGCTACCTCATCTCCGGCTATGCCCTCAGCGTCGCGATCGGCGCGATCGCCCTGACCCTCGCGCTCACCCGCGTGCCCCGGAAGTTCGCCCTGCTGGGCCTGATGGTGCTGTTCATCATCGGCAACCTGATCTCGGCGATCTCGCCCGACTACGCCACCATGATGGTCGGCCGGATCATCGCGGCCCTGTGCCACGGCGCCTTCTTCGGCATCGGGTCCGTCGTCGCCGCGCAGCTGGTCGCCCCGGACCGCAAGGCCAGCGCGATCGCGTTCATGTTCGGCGGCCTCACCCTCGCCAACGTTCTCGGCGTGCCGCTCGGCACCATGCTCGGTCAGGCCGCCGGGTGGCGGTCGACCTTCTGGGCGATCACCGTCATCGGCATCGTCGCCTTCATCGGCATCGCCCTCCTGGTCCCGGCCCACACCGGCCGCAACGAGGAGGCCGCCCCGGCCGTACGCACCGAGCTGGCCGCCTTCACCAGCCCCCAGGTCTGGCTCTCCATCGCCCTGACCGTGCTCGGCTACGGCGGCATGTTCGGCGGGTTCACCTACATCGCCTTCACCCTGACCGAGGTCAGCGGCTTCTCCGCCGGCGCGGTGCCGTGGCTGCTCGTCCTCTTCGGCGTCGGCCTGTTCTTCGGCAACATCGTCGGCGGCCGGGCCGCCGACCGCGACCTGGTCCGCACCCTCGGCGTCCTCCTCGCGGCGCTGACCGTCGTGCTCGCCGTCTTCGCGCTCGTCGCCACCAGCCAGGTGCTGACAGTCGTCGCGCTGGTGCTGATGGGTGCGGTCGGCTTCGGCACGGTGCCGGCCCTGCAGATGCGGGTGATGGGCTACGCCGACCAGGCGCCCACCCTCGCCTCCGGCGCCAACATCGCCGCCTTCAACGTCGGCAACGCGCTCGGCGCCTGGATCGGTGGCGTCACCCTCGCCGCCGGCCTCGGCTACACCTCGCCGCTGTGGGCGGGTGCCGGGGTCACCGCGCTCGGTCTCCTCGTGCTGCTGATCGCCGTCCGCGCGCCCGGAGGCGAGCGGCGTACGTCCGTTCCTGTTCCTGTTTGAAACCCAGCTCCCAAGAGAAGGAAAGTCACATGACCATCCCGACCATCACCCTGAACAACGGCGTCGAGATGCCGCAGCTCGGCTACGGCGTCTTCCAGGTGCCCGACGACGAGACCGAAGCAGCCGTCACCGCCGCCCTCGAGGCCGGCTACCGCAGCATCGACACCGCGGCGGTCTACGGCAACGAGGCCGGCGTCGGCCGTGCGCTCGCGAAGTCCGGCATCGCCCGCGAGGAGCTCTTCATCACCACGAAGCTCTGGAACGCCGACCACGAGCGGCCGGTCCCGGCGTACGAGAAGAGCCTCGAGCTCCTCGGCCTCGACCACGTCGACCTCTACCTGATCCACTGGCCCACGCCGGCCCGCGACCTGTACGTCGGGGCCTGGCAGGGCCTCGAGGAGCTGTACGCCGCGGGCCGGACCCGCGCGATCGGCGTCTCGAACTTCCTGCCCGAGCACCTCGACCGGATCGTGGCCCTCGGTGGCACGGTGCCGGCCGTCAACCAGATCGAGCTGCACCCGGCGCTGCAGCAGCGTGCGACCGCGGCCGCCGACGACCGGCTCGGGATCGCGACCGAGGCATGGAGCCCGCTCGCCCAGGGCGCCATGCTCGAGAACGCGGCGATCTCCGCGATCGCCGACCGCCTCGGCCGTACCGCCGCCCAGGTGATCCTGCGCTGGCACCTCCAGCAGGGCCGGATCGTGATCCCCAAGTCCGTGACGCCGTCGCGGATCGCGCAGAACATCGGCGTGTTCGGCTTCGATCTCACCGACGCCGACCTCGCCGCGATCGACGCGCTGGAGAGCGAGCGCCGCACCGGCCCGGACCCGGCTGAGTTCAACGTCGCCTGACGTCCCGGCGCTCGAGGGAAGGTGTTATCGATCGGTGATCGGCCCAGGGGTGGTGTCCGTCCTGGTTGGGGGCATGCTTGGCTCATGCGATTGACCGAGCACGAGCTCACCGTGGCCCTGACCGGGACGGCGAAGGCCTTCCTGGCTTCCGGGCGGAAGTTCCGCAAGGGCGGTGCAGACATCGACAAGGTCTGGGACGAGACCGACCGGTTCCAGCGCTTCAAGCTCCTGGACAGTATCGGCACCCAGATCTTCCCGGTGCTCACCGACCTCCCCGACGTCGACGTCCCGGTCGGTGGTCGCCCCTCCTTCCCGGAGGAGCAGATCCGCGAGTCCGTCGAGCGCCACATCGGCGACGACGTCGGCCGGCTTCGGCGAGCGGTCACGGTCAAGGCCCGCGTCGCGCTCGTCCAGACCGCCCTCTCCCACCTGCCGCCCCGGGCCGAGGACGACCTGCGTCTGACCGACTGAGTGCGGACGAAGTCACCGTAGCGAGGAGGCGAGAACCTCGCTCTGCTTGAGTACATCGAGGATGAGTGAACTCTCCATCGCCTCGACATGCTCGGTCCACTCGGCGTCTGTGAGCAGGTGACGCAGCGCATCCTTGGTCGGGAGACGGACGTCGGCGATGATCTGATGTTCGCCCATCACCATCGCGGCATACCGGACGTGCGGGCTGGCCGCGAGCGCCGCGGCGACTTCATCCACTGCCGGCGGCCGGATCCGTAGGCGCAGCAGCGCCGCGACCGGCAGTCCCAGCACTCGCGGGTCGACTACAGCCCGGAGCGTGACAAGGCCCGATGCTCGCATTGCTTCCACTCGGCGAGCCGCGGTCTGTTCGGATACACCGGCCATTCTGCCGAGATCCTCGAAGGTGCGACGACCGTCCTCGACGAGGCCGCGCAACAACGCCTTGTCCTCGCGGTGCAGCTTGACCGGGTCGCTGAACACAGGCCAGGTTGTGATCGGCTCGCCGAAGCGCAGGGCCTCCACCTCGTTCCGGTCGAGAATGCCGGGATCCCAGGTCGTAAGCGTCTGGATGTATCGCAGCACGGGAGCGACCTCAACCTGGGTCACGCCGTTGGTGGCGCCCAGTTCATGGAGGAACAGCTCGGCTTGGCGTGTCTCCGGGCACCACATGTCGGCGAGACATTGCGCACGCCCGGAAAGCACGTACGTCGTCACTGACTCCGAGCGCCGGGCGATCGATGCGCAGGTTGACCAGACGGTGGCCGGAGCGCAGGAGAACGTCACGACGAAGGGATCTCCTCGGCCGGTGCGGTGAGGGTCGGCGAGGGCGTGGATCCCGACGGCACCTGACTCCAGCAGTGCAGTCCCTCGACGGGTGACCGTGCGGTCCGGAACGCCCAGGGTCGCGGCGATCTTTCTCCACGGGGCGCGACCGTCGACCATCAGCGCCGCCACGATCCGGCGGTCAAGGTCTACGGGAGAAGTCGACGCCATTCGCCGATCCTATGGCGAGATCCTCCACCTGAACAGGGAGCATTGCCGTTCTTCTGTGACCGGGGACACAGTTGAGGCGAATCCCCGGACCGGGGTCCGATCAATTGGAGGTCGCCGTGAACGACATCATCCGTAAGACCGCCCGCGAGGTCGTCGACTTGCTCCGCAGGGGCGAGGTCTCGCCACTTGAACTGGTCAAGACTCTCGAGGAGCACGTTGCCGAAGCGGACGCCGAGGTGAACGCACTCCCCATCCGGTTCTTCGACAATGCTCGTCAGCAGGCCGAGGCGATGATGAAGAACCACCCCGATCCCAAAAACCGTGGTCTTCTGGCCGGCCTTCCGGTGGCGGTCAAGGACTACAACGACGTCGCCGGGCAGCGCACCACCTTCGGCTCACCGATCTACGCCGACAGCGTTGCCGAGGAGTCCGACGCGATGGTCCGTGTTCTCGAGGGCAACGGGGCCATCGCTTATGCGAAGTCCAACGTCCCGGAGTTTGCCGGTGGTCACACGTACAACCCGCTCTTCGGCCCCAGTCGCAACCCGTGGGATCTCGGTCGCTCCGTCGGCGGATCCTCCGGTGGTGCCGCTGCTTGTCTCGCCTCAGGATCCGCGTGGTTGGCCACCGGCAACGACCTGGGTGGGTCGCTTCGGACACCGGCCGGCTTCAACGGCATCGTCGGTATCCGTCCGACTGCCGGCCGAGTGCCGCGGCGAACCCCCGCGGTCCCCTTTGACACCCTGTGGGTCGAGGGGCCGATGGCCCGCAACGTTGCCGACGCCGCGCTGATGCTCGACGCGATGATCGGCTATGACGAGCACGACCCACTCACGAGGCAGGAGCGGCCGACGTCGTTCGTCGCCTCGCTGGACTCGTACGACGCGCCTGCACGGGTCGCCTACTCGCCGGACCTGGGGTTTCTCCCTGTCGAGGAGACCGTTCGACGCATCACGCGCGACTCGCTCGCCCACTTCACCGCGATGGGGTCCGAGGTCGTCGACGGCACCCCCGACTTCGGCGGTGCCTACGACGCGTTCCAGATCCTGCGGGCCCACCTGATCGCCACGATGCATGCCAGCACACTCGAGCGCCATCGAGAGCTGATCAAGCCCGACATCGTGTGGAACATCGAGAAGGGCCTCGCTCAGACCACGGCCGACCTGCAGTGGGCCGAACGCGTCCGGGGAGCCCTGGTCCACCGTGTCCTGGACTTCTTCGACGACCACGATGTCCTGGTCGTGCCGAGCGCGCCGCTGCCGCCTTTCCCGGTCGAGTGGACGTCGCCGCAGGAGATCGACGGAACCGAGCTGGCGACCTACATCGACTGGATCGCGATCACGTTCTGCATCTCGCTGACCGGTTGCCCGGTGGTCGCCCTGCCGAGCGGACTGGACCAGGACGGTCTGCCGATCGGGGTCCAGCTCGTCGGGAGGCCAGGGTCGGAGGCCAGGCTCCTGTCCTACGCCCAGCGCTTCGAACAGCGCGTAGAGATCGCAAACCGGCTTCCGCTTGCTCCCCGCGGTGTCGCTGGAGCAATCCGATGAACCGGCGCACTGCGGTCGATGCGGACACCGCCCTCGGCCAGGACAGCCCGAACGACCATGTCCGTGACGGCTTCTGGGCCCGACTGGCGCTGAAGTTCTCCGGTTTCGTCGAGAAGTGGTTCCCTGACGCCTTCGTGTTCGCCCTGATCGCCGTCGCCGTCTCTGCCGTCGCCGCGCTGGTGATGGGGGCGCCGGCCACGGCTGTGGCGGACAGCTTCAGCACCGGGTTCTGGGATCTCATTCCGTTCACCATGCAGATGGCCCTGGTCGTGGTCACCGGGTACGTCGTCGCCACCTCCCCGCCCGCGAGCAAGCTGATCGACCGGCTGGCGGCGGTACCCCGAACCGGACGAACCGCGATCTCCTTCATTGCGACTGTCAGCCTGGCGACCTCGTTGATCAACTGGGGGTTCGGCCTCGTCTTCGCGGGACTGCTCGCCAAGGCCGTCGGGCGGCGGGAGGACATCAAGGTCGACTATCGTGCGGCCGGCGCCGCGGCATACCTCGGCATCGGCGGGATCTGGGCCCTGGGCATCAGCTCCTCGGCCGCACAGCTCCAGGCCAACCCGGACAGCCTCCCTCCCGATCTGCTCGCGATCACGGGCGTGATTCCGTTCCGGGAGACCATCTTCCTGTGGCAGTCGCTGGCCCTGGCGGCGATCATCTTGGTCGCCAGCGTCGCGATCGCCTTCCTCTCGGCGCCCGGCGAGCGCAATGCGGTCAGCGCGCGGGACCTCGGTGTCGACCTGGCCGAGAAGGCGGCCACCCGTCGGAAGCGGGAGCGGCCCGGCGACTGGCTGGAGTTCAGCCCGCTGCTGACGATCGTCGTGGCGGCCCTGGTGGCCGGCTGGCTGGTCCGCGAGTTCGCGACCGGCGACCCGATCGTGGTCATCTCGAATCTGAACACCTACAACCTGTTGTTCCTCGCCCTGGGGATGCTCCTCCACTGGCGTCCACGCAGCTTCTTGGACGCAGTCTCGAACGCCGTCCCTGCGACATCGGGCATCCTCGTCCAGTTCCCGTTCTACGCCGGAATCGCGGCGATCCTGACCCGCGCTCAGTCGGAGGACGGCAACAGCCTGGCCCATCTGATCTCCGAAGGCTTCGTCAACCTCTCCACGCCGGGGACCTTCGCTCTCGTGATCGGGATCTACTCCGCCACGCTCGGGTTCTTCATCCCCTCCGGTGGTGGCAAGTGGATCATCGAGGCGCCGTACGTCATGGAAGCGTCGAACGCCATGGAGTCGCACCTGGGATGGACCGTGCAGATCTACAACGCCGCCGAGGCACTGCCGAACCTGATCAACCCCTTCTGGATGCTGCCGCTCCTGGGGATCCTCGGGCTGCGGGCGCGACATCTCGTCGGCTTCACCTTCGTCCAGTTCCTCGTGCACCTGCCTCTGGTGCTCGGCCTGCTCTGGCTCTTCGCGGGGACGCTGGACTACCACCCGCCGCTGCAGCCCTGACCAGACCTGACCAGACCTGACCAGACCTGACCAGACCTGACCAGACCTGACCAACCATCCATCCGGTCGCCGTCTGCCTGCATCGGGCCAGGCGACGACCTCGGTGAAAGGGGACCGCCCGTGTCCGCACCTCTGGACGACCTCGTGGTCGTCGATCTGACCCGCGCCCTGGCGGGGCCGCACGCGACGATGATGCTCGCTGATCTGGGAGCGCGCGTCATCAAGGTGGAGTCGCCCACCGGCGACGACACGCGGGGTTGGGGTCCGCCGTTCCTCGACGAGGACGGCACCCGCGAGTCGACCTACTTTCTCTCCGCCAACCGCAACAAGGAGTCCATCGCACTCGACCTGCGCTCCGAGGAGGGACGGGATATCCTGCGCCGGCTCGTCCGTCGGGCCGATGTCCTGGCCGAGAACTTCCGTACCGGCGTGCTCGACCGCCTCGGCTTCTCCCTCGCTGAGCTCCATGACATCAATCCGCGTCTGATCATCCTCTCGATCACGGGCTTCGGGCACGACGGCCCGGAAGGTGGTCGGTCCGGCTACGACCAGATCGCCCAGGGGGAGGCCGGGTTGATGAGCTTGACCGGCCCCTCGGCCGATGAGCCGACCAAGGTCGGCGTGCCGATCGCAGATCTTCTCGCGGGTATGAACGGTGCCTTCGGTCTGCTGGCTGCGCTGCACGAGCGGGAGCGGACCGGCCACGGCCGTGTCGTGCGTACGAGCCTTCTCGCGTCCGTCGTCGGGATCCATGGCTTTCAGGGCACGCGGGCCACGATCGCGGGGGAGGTGCCCCGGGCGATCGGCAACCAGCACCCCTCGATCGCGCCCTACGGACTGTTCCGCACCGCTGATGCTCCGATCCAGATCGCGGTCGGCAGCGAGGGGCTGTGGACCTCCTTCGCTCCTCTGGTCGGCCTCGAGGTCGATGACCCCCGCTTCGCGCGGAACGGCGACCGGGTCGAGCGACGTGACGAGCTTCGCGAGCTCATCGAGATGGCCTTCGGCGACTCGCCGAGCGCATCCGTCCTGGCGGCACTGGAAGCGGCGGGGATCCCAGCCGGAAAGGTTCGTAGCCTCGACGATGTCTATGCCTGGGATCAGACCCGATCGCAGGGCCTGGTCATCGAGGTCGATCATCCTGTGTTCGGGAGCCTCGAGTTGCCAGGGCCTGTTCTCCGCTTCGACGACAACGCGTACGCCGGTGGCCGCAAAGACCACACCGCGCCACCGATGCTCGACCAGCATCGCCAGGCGCTGCTGGACTGGCTCGATGAGCAGGAGGCGCCGGCATGAGCGCGCGCACAGCCCTCTCCGCCGCCGACTACCTGTCGGCGCTCGTCGATGAGGACTCGTTCGAGAGCTGGGACACCGCACCGAAACAGCCCTTGACTGGAACGGCGGACTACCCTGCGGAGCTCGCCGCCGCGGCGTTGCACAGCGGCGCGGACGAGTCGGTGATGACCGGTGTTGCTCGGATCGGAGGGCGGCCGATCGCCGTCCTCGTGTCCGAGTTCGGGTTTCTCGGAGGATCCATCGGCGTCGCCGCGGCTGATCGCCTCGTCGCCGCGATCACTCGTGCGACCGAGCTCGGTCTGCCCATCCTCGCTGCCCCCGCGTCAGGCGGCACCCGGATGCAGGAGGGGACCGTTGCCTTCGTCCAGATGACATCGATCGCGCGGGCAATCCGAGCGCACAAGGACGCTGGGCTGCTGTACGCGGTGCACCTGCGCCACCCGACCACCGGAGGCGCGATGGCGTCGTGGGGCGGCTTGGGTCAGGTGACGTGGGCGGAACCCGAAGCGTTGACGGGCTTCCTCGGCCCGAAGGTCTACCGGGGTCTGTACGACTGTGACTTCCCGCGTGGCGTCCAGCGAGCCGAGAACCTCCACCGAGTCGGACTCATCGACCGAGTGGTCGATGTCAGGCAGGCGCGCTGGGAGGTCGGGATGCTCCTCGACCTGCTCGCCCCGAACGTACGTCAGGTCGACATGTCGGCAACGGAGGATGAGGTGACCACCACCTGTCCTGGCGATGATGCCGCGACATCCCGGGATGTGTGGGCGTCGGTCGTCGCGACGCGGAGAGTCGACCGGCCCGCACTCGCGGAGTTCCTAGCCGCGGCGGCGACCGAGTATCTGCCGCTGCGCGGCACAGGGGCAGGGGAGCAGGAGCGCAGTGTAGTGGTTGCCATCGCACGGGTTGCTGGCGTTGCCTGCGTCGTGATCGGTCAGGACCGAGCCGCTCAGCTCGCCGGGACGCCGTTGGGGCCGGGCGGCCTGCGTCAGGCCCGTCGGGGGCTCCGAGTCGCACGGGAGCTGCGCCTTCCGGTCCTCACCGTTGTCGACACGCCAGGTGCCGATCTGTCGCCGACCGCCGAAGAAGGCGGACTCGCGTTCGAGATCGCGCGGTGCCTCGAGGAGCTCACGACGCACCCGCACCCGACGGCATGCGTGTTGCTTGGAGAGGGAGCCGGTGGTGGGGCACTCGCTTTGTTTCCTGCACGCCGTGTGATCGCCACGAGTGCGTCGTGGCTCTCCGCGCTTCCGCCTGAAGGAGCGAGCGTGATCGTCCACGGGGTGACCGACCGGGCCGCGGAGCTCGCCCGCGCGCAGGGAGTCAGCGCGTACGACCTCTATGCCGCCGGAGCTGTTCACGCAGTCATACCTGTCGCTGACGACCAGACCGCCGCGTATCCACGAATCCTCGAAGAGATTCGGCAGGGGTTGGCGCTCCGTCGGTGAGGCGGGGCGGGGCGGCTCGAGGAGCGCGTCTGCTCAGCGGAGGCGCTGGGCGACGTTGTCGCTGAGGTGGTCCAGCGAGTCCTTGAGCGTGGTGAACTCTTCGGTCTGCAGCGCCATCACCTCGGCGATGGTGTCGGGCACGCCTTCGGCCCGGCTGCGCAGGTCGGTGCCGGCCTCGGTCAGCCGGAGCCGGACGCTGCGCTGATCCTCGGGCCGCTTCTCGCGGGAGATCAGCCCGGCGGCCTCCAGGCGCTTGACCAGCGGCGTGACGGTGCCGTAGTCGAGGCCGAGCCGCTCACCGAGCTCTCCCGTGGTGATGGGGGAGCTCTCCCACAGCACGAGCATGGCGACGTACTGGGAATAGGTCAGTCCCAGGGCGTCGAGGATCGGTCGGTAGGCCGCGGTCACGAGCCGCTGCGCGGTGTAGAGCGAGAAGCACAGCTGCTCGCTCAGCTCGAGGCTGTGGCGAGTCTCTGTCATGTGTTCACCCTACAACCCTTGCGCGCAAGCCTTTCGGGCAAATCCTTGCGCGCAAGGTAAGTGCCGGGTAGATTCCTTGTGCGCAAGGTATTTCCGGAAGGAGTGAACGACATAACGAAGCCCCCGTCCCGCGCCCGCCGGCGCATCGCGTTCCTGCTCTTCGACGGTGTCAAGACGCTCGACTACGTCGGCCCTGCCGAGGTCCTCGTCGAGGCCAACCAGGCGGTGGACGGCTACGACATCGTGCTGCTCTCGCCTGACGGACAGGATGTGGTGACCTCCCTCGGCAGCCGGGTGTCCGTGCACGGCGCTGCCCATGGCTCGGGCGAGTTCGACACCGTGATCGTGCCGGGAAGCGAGCTGCCGCCGCACGAGTTCGTGCGCGGTGGGCTGACCGAGGCGGCCGCCTCGCTGGCATCACGTGCCCGGCGCGTGGTCTCGATCTGCAGCGGCGCCTTCGTCCTCGCCGAGATCGGCATGCTCGACGGCCGACGGGCCACGACCCACTGGAAGTTCGTGCCGGAGCTCCAGCGGCTGTATCCGCGCGTGCGCGTCGAGCCCGACGCGATCTTCGTACGTGACGGCGACATCCTGACCTCGGCCGGTGTCGCGGCGGGCATCGACCTGGCGCTCGCCCTGGTCGAGGACGACCATGGCGCCGACGTCTCGCGGCAGATCGCCCAGCTCCTGCTGGTCTACCTGCAGCGCTCCGGCGGCCAGTCGCAGTACTCGGTCCCGCTGCGGGCCCGTGCGCGACCGGCCTCGATCGTCCGCCGGGCGACCGATCTGGTCGACGCTGACCCCACCCGCGCCTGGACCGTGACCGACCTCGCCCGACTCGTCTCGACCAGCCCGCGCCACCTGGCCCGGCGCTTCCGCATCGAGCTCGGCCAGTCGCCGTCGGAGTACGTCACCGCGGTGCGCTTCGACCTCGCCCGGATGCGCCTCGAAGGGGGTGCCAGCGTGACAGAGACCGCGGTGCAGTCGGGTTACGGCAGCCCGGAGGCGCTGCGGCGTACGTTCGTCACACGGCTCGGCATCTCACCGTCGCAGTATCAGCGTCGGTTCCGGTCCGCGCTTCCCGCCGACTGCGGGCGAGGCATGGGTCAGGACGAGTTCGAGCTCGCTGACTGAGCGGTCGTCGCCGCGCTCAGCGCTCCTCGAGCACCTGGTGCCGACGACCGTCACCAACGCCAGGCGCTCGGCGTCCTCGGTGCCGGGCTCGGCGGTGTAGACCATGATCCGCAGGTCCTCGACGGCGACGGTGAGGGTGTCGCAGTCGAGATGGATGGGGCCGACGATGGGGTGGTCGATGACCTTGTGTCGGGCCGGTTCGTGGTGCTGGGAGAGCTCGGCGCTCTCCCACAGGTCCACGAAGCGCGGGCTCGCGGCGCGCAGGTCGTCGAGGAGCTGGCGCAGCCGCCGGTCTCCGGGGTAGCGAGCGGCGGTGAGCCGCAGGTCGGCGACCAGTCCCGCCTGCAGCTCCTCGATCTCCACCTGGGTGGCGACCGCCCGGCCGCCCGGGCCGACGAAGTTGCGCCACACCGCGTTGCGCTCGTTGCCGCGCCAGGTCGAGGTCTCGCCCATGAGCGCGTCGTAGGCCTCGTTGGCGATCACCAGGTTCCACGCCGCGTCGTAGACCACCACCGGCGTGTGCGAGAGCCGGTCGAGGAGGCGCTGCACGCTCGGTGAGACCCGCGAGGAAACCACCTCGCGTCCGGGAGTGGCGTGCCCGGCCAGACGGAACAGCAGGTCGCGGTCCGCATCGGGGAGGCGGAGCGCCCGGGCCAGCGCCTCGACGACCTGCGCCGACGGCGACGTCGCCCGGCCCTGCTCGAGCCGGGTCAGGTAGTCGACCGAGATGCCTGCCAGGTGCGCGACCTCCTCGCGCCGCAACCCGGTGGCCCGACGACGGCCACCGGTCGGCAGGCCGACCACGGCCGGTTCCACGCGGTCACGCCGGCGTCGCAGCATCCGACCGAGCTCCGACGACTCCACCCCTCCAGTGTCCGGCATGCCGGATCCGGTGTCCTGGCCCTGCCAGTCCTACGACAACCGGACCGCTTCCTGGCTACGCTCCGCCGACGCAGTCTGGAGGCATGACCACCACACTGATCACCGGGGCCAACAAGGGCCTCGGCAAGGAGACCGCCCGCCGCCTCCTCGCCGCGGGGCACACCGTCTACATCGGCGCCCGGGACGAGGCCCGTGGCCGGGCCGCGGCCGCCGAGCTCGGCGCCGGGTTCGTACGCATCGATGTCACCGACGAGGCCTCCGTCACCGCCGCGGCCGAGCAGATCGCGGCCGGCGGAGGCCTCGACGTACTCGTCAACAACGCCGGCGTCGAGCCGCGGCTGGCCGACAACGCCATCCCCACCGCCGCGGACGAGAGCGTCGAGGACGTACGCGCCACCTTCGAGACCAACCTGTTCGGCGGGCTCCGGGTGACCCGGGCCTTCGTCCCGCTGCTGCTGAAGTCGCCGGCGCCCGTCATCGTCAACGTCTCCAGCGGCCTGGCCTCGCTCGGCATGCTCAGCGATCCCGACGGCTTCACCTACTTCTACCGCGGCCTGAGCTACCCGGCCTCCAAGGCCGCCGTCAACGCCGCCACCATCCAGCTCGCCAAGGCCTATCCGGCCATCCGGATCAACGCCGTCGAACCGGGCTTCACCGACACCGACCTCAACGGTCACACCGGCACCCAGACCGTCGAGGAGGGTGCCGAGATCATCGTCCGGATGGCACAGCTCGGCCCGGACGGCCCGACCGGGACGTTCGTCTCGGGCCACGGCCCGCTGCCCTACTGATCGTCGAGCAGCGGGAGCACGTCGGCGATGGACGCGACCACGCGCGTCGGCCGGAACGGGAAGGTCTCGACCTGCTCCGGCTTGGTCGACCCGGTCTCGACGAGGATGGTGCGCATCCCGGCCTCGAGACCGCTGATGATGTCGGTGTCCATCCGGTCGCCGATCATCACCGTGGTCTCGGAGTGGGCCTCGAGCTGGTTGAGGGCGCTGCGCATCATCAGCGGGTTGGGCTTGCCGATGAAGTAGGGCGCCCGGTTGGTGGCGGCGCTGATCAGCGCGGCGACGGAGCCGGTCGCGGGAAGCGTGCCCTGCGGGCTCGGTCCGCTCGGGTCCGGGTTGGTCGCGATGAACCGAGCGCCGTCCTCGATCAGCCGGATCGCCCGGGTGATGGCCTCGAACGAGTAGGTGCGGGTTTCGCCGAGCACCACGTAGTCGGGTGCGGTCTCCGTCATCACGTAGCCGACCTCGTGCAGCGCGGTCGTCAGCCCTGCCTCGCCGACGACGTAGGCCGAGCCGTCCGGCCGCTGGTCGGCGAGGAACTGCGCGGTGGCCAGCGCCGAGGTCCAGATCGACTTCTCGGGCACGTCCAGGCCGGAGCGGAGCAGCCGGACCCGAAGGTCGCGCGGGGTGTAGATCGAGTTGTTGGTCAGCACCATGAATGGCACCGACAACTCGGTGAGCTTCTTCAGGAACTCGGCCGCGCCGGGGATCGGCTCCTCCTCGCGCACCAGGACACCGTCCATGTCGGTCAGCCAGGTATTGATGGGGCGCTCGTCGATCACGGGGACATCCTCGCCCACGGATCGCTAGATTGGCGAGATGGAGTTCATCGACGGCGAGCCTGTTCTGGACCGGCCGTCGGTGGCCGAGGTCGAGGCGTACTTCGAGACGGCCGCCCCCGAGACACGTGCCGTATGGCTGCGGCTGACCAGGAAGGGCGTGGAGCCGGCTTCCCTCTCCTCCGACGAGCTCGTCGACGTCGGGCTGTGCTTCGGCTGGATCTCGGCCGTACGCCGCCGAGGCGATGAGAAGACCTATCTGCAGCGCTACACCCGCCGGCGCCCGGGTTCGAGGTGGTCCCGGCTCAACATCTCCAAGGTCGAGCGCCTCACCGCCGAGGGTCGCATGCGGCCGGCGGGCATGGCCGAGGTCCGGGCGGCGCAGGCCGACGGGCGGTGGCACAACCCCTGGACCTGACCGGGCCCGTCCGTTGCGGTCGAGGTGTGGTCGAAGGTGTCCGGATTAGTGGGGTATCGGGCAGATACGGCGGGGCGGGCCGGGCTACCTGACGCCGAGGATTGACCTGGCGTCGGGACCGCGACAGCTCCGGCGATGGGGGCGGCGGACCGACGCAGAACCTCGAGGACTCCCACCATGCCTACGTTCACCACTTCCGACGGCACCGAGATCTACTACACCGACTGGGGCACCGGGAAGCCGGTCGTGCTCAGCCACGGCTGGCCCCTCAGCTCGGACGCCTGGGCCGTCGAGTCCAAGCTCCTCGCCGACGCCGGCTACCGGGCGATCGCGCACGACCGTCGTGGCCACGGCCGCTCGACCAACACCGACCTCGGCCACGACATGGACACCTACGCCCGTGACCTGGCCGAGCTCGTCGAGCACCTCGACCTCACCGAGCTCGTCGTCATCGGGCACTCGACCGGTGGTGGCGAGGTCGTACGCTACGCCGCCCAGCACGGCAAGGGCCGGGTCCGCAAGGTCGTCACCGTCGGCGCGGTGCCGCCGATCATGGTCAAGTCGGAGACCAACCCCGAGGGCACGCCGATCGACGTCTTCGACGGCATCCGCGCCGGCGTGCTCGCCGACCGCTCGCAGTTCTACAAGGACCTCGCGGTGCCCTTCTACGGCTTCAACCGGGAGGACGCCAAGGTCTCCCAGGGCCTCATCGACGACTTCCAGCGCCAAGGGATGCTGGCCGGGCTGGCCGCCGCGTACAACTGCGTCAAGGTCTTCTCCGAGACCGACTTCACCGAGGACCTGAAGGCGCTCGAGGTGCCGACCCTGATCGCACACGGTTCGGACGACCAGATCGTGCCGATCGCGGCGGCTGCCGAGAAGGCGGTCAAGCTGGTCGCGGACGGCACGCTGAAGGTCTACGAGGGTGCTCCCCACGGCATCGCGGGTGACTACCAGAAGGCCCTGATCGCCGACATCCTCGAGTTCATCGCCGACTGACGCTCGGGAATAGCCCGGCGCCGCCCGCGCGCTGGGGCAGGTGTGAACCAGGACCGTTCGGCGTGGGAGATGACGTTCGCCTACCAGGACGTGCTGTCTGCCGGCTCCGCCGGCGAGGACGTACGCTCCGCCACCTGGATGCTCGTCGACGACGGCACCGTCGTGCTGACCGCCGCCGGGCAGTCGCACCTCCTGCGCGCGGGCGACGCGGCCCTGGTCGGAGGGCAGGTCAGCCACCGGCTGGCGACCCACGACGGGGCCAACCTGATCCGGGCCGACCTGCGGGCGGTCGCGGTGGGCTACCCGCTCGCCAACCCGCTGGTCGTGCGCGACTTCGTCGGCCGGCACGGCGGGGTGGCCGAGCTGCTCCGCCGCTGCCCGTTGGCGGGACCGTGCCGACCCTCGGCGCTGTTCGCGTCGGGCTACGCGTCGCTGCTCGGCGCGGCGATGACGGCCTCCTGGCTCGAGGACACCGGGCGCGGGACCGATGGTCCCGCGCCTGTGCTCGACCCGACGGTCGCACAGGTGCTGTCCGCGCTGGTCGAGGATCCCGGGCGGGCCTGGTCGGTCGAGTCGATGGCCGAGTCGGTGCATCTGTCCCGGTCGGCGCTGGGGGAGCGGTTCCGGCGCAGCCTGGGACAGAGCCCGAGCGAGGCGCTGCGCGACGTCCGGATGCGCGCGGCACGCCACCTGCTCGCCGGCGGTGACCGTCCGGTCGAGCAGGTGGCGTACGCCGTGGGCTACGGGTCGGGCGCGGCGTTCAGCCGCGCCTTCACCGCGATCCACGGGATCGGTCCCCAGGCGTGGCGCGAGGATCCGTCAGGAGCGGGGCACGCGGAGCGCACCGAAGCCCGCCGCCGCCACGGCCGCCCCGATCGCGCCGATGAGGAGCACGTGGCCGACGCCGTACTCGTCGAGGACCGCGCCTCCTAGTGCCGCCCCGAGGGTGATCGCCACCTGGAAGGCGGTGACCTGGAGCGCCAGCGCCGACTCGGTGCGCTCGGGCTCGACGCGGGTGACCCAGAGCTGCGTACCGACCGGCACCATGTTGAAGCCGAACCCCCACACGAGCATCGCCAGCGCCATCACCGGTGTGCTCTCGGCGAGGACGGTCAGCACCAGCCCGCCGGCGAGAAGGAGCGGTGCGACGGTGACGACCGTGCGCAGGCGGTGGGCGAAGCGGCCGGCGGCGAGGTTGCCGAAGAGCCCGCCGACGCCCCACAGCGCCAGCATCCACATGCCTGCGCCCGGTGAGGTCTCGGCGATGGCGATCCGGATGAACGGGTACGCCAGGAAGTTGCCGAGCACCACCACGACGAGCACCACCACGCCGGCCACCAGGAGCGGGTTGCGGAGAGCCTGACGCATCATGGCCAGCCCCGCCGCCGGGTGGGCGGGCACCGGCGGCAGCGCCCGCGCGAGCGCTGCGGCGGAGGCCAGGCTCAGCGCCGTGGCCGCCGCGAACCCCCAGCGCCAGCCCGGCCCGTCGGCGAGCAGCGAGCCCAGCGGCAGGCCGACGATCGTGGCCCCGGTGACGCCCAGCGCGATCGAGGTGGAGATGACGTGGTCACGGCCGGGGGAGGCGTATGTCCCGACGGCGAAGGCGAAGGACCAGTAGCCGGCGATCGCCGCGCCGAGGACCAGCCTGCCGAGGAGCAGGACGAGGAACCCCGGCGCCACCGCGACCGCCAGGTTGGCGACCGCGGCGGCGACGAGAAGGCCGACCAGCAACGTACGCCGGTCCATCCGCGGCAGGATCATGGCGATGGTCGGCGCGGTCGCGGCCCCGGCGATCGCGGTCGCCGCCACCGCGAGCCCGGCGGTCCCCTCGCTGATCCCGAGGTCGCGCGCCATCGTGGGCAGCACACCTGCCGGCAGGAACTCGCTCGAGACCAGGATCGCGATCCCGGCGGCGAGCGCCACCACCGGCGCGGCGCGGCCGGAGGACGAGCTCGAGGAGACGGTCGAGGAGACGGTCGGGGAGGCAGTCGAATCTGGCGAAGTCGTTGTCACCCGTCGATCGTCGCCGCGATCCGAGCGCCTGCGTTGATCGTGCGTCGCCCGTGCTTGACCGCATGACCGGTCGAGCTCGGCCGGTGCTCGATCAGTCGACGACGCCGAGAGCGACGAGCAGGACCAGCGTGAACGTGACGGCGGCGAAGATCCCGTGGCCGTAGACCACCGGGCGCGGGATCTCGTGCTCGGCGACGTCGTACGGCACATGGACGGGGTTGCCGACGACCTCGTCCGGCTCCTCGGCGACGACCACGTGCTCGGGCTTCATGGTGCGGGCGAACAGGAAGGCGCCGAGGCCGATGCCGGCGGCGAGCAGGCCGACGGCGACCCAGGCCCAGGCTCGGTCGTCGGTGATGATGAACCCCAGCCAGACGGCGAAGGCGCCGCCCGTCAGCATGGGGTGGGTGAGCAGGGCCGGGGCCGGCAGCCGGGAGTTACGGATCGCCGCGGGCGGGGCGCCGAAGCGGCTCGCCGTACCGAACATGAAGGCCCCGGCTGCCATCGTGGAGAGCCAGACGAGGACGACGCCGTTGGTCACCATCGGCGAGCACCTCGCCAGGCCAGCAGCCAGCCCGCCTCCATGGCGGCGTCGATCAGGTACGTCCAGCGGATCCGCCCCTTCGGGACGTACACGAGGTCGATCGCGAGCAGCGTGAGGGCAGTCCCCTGACCGATCCGGCGAGCGGCGACCGGCTCGCCTGCCCGGGCGGCGGCGATCTGGGCGGCGCCGTTGACGCAGAGCAGACCGGCGACGGTGTACTCCAGCCACCGCTCCTGCTTCGGCCCGAACACCCACTC
The DNA here is from genome assembly GCF_042798075.1 of Nocardioides sp. NPDC057772. NCBI lineage: Bacteria > Bacillati > Actinomycetota > Actinomycetes > Propionibacteriales > Nocardioidaceae > Nocardioides > Nocardioides sp. NPDC057772. Next base: position 22,771 of record NZ_JBHVKN010000012.1, on the reverse strand, counting down.
GAAGCTGCGCAGGCTCACCAGCGGCCACAGTCCACCGACGATGTTGAAGACGCCCTGGGCGACCGCGGGCCCGGTCGGCGCATCGGAGGTGGACGTCGGCTGCATGCTGTGGTGGTACCCGCGGACGCTTCTCGATATGTCCGTGCTCCGCGGGTGGGAAACACCTCAGTGTGCCGGACCCCGGGACGATGGTCCCGGATTGGGGTCGACAGCGGTAGTAGGTTGGCGGTCATGACCGTTCCTCCTGTGGTCAGACAGGAACAGCTCATCGATGAGATCGCCCTCCACCTCGCCGACGAGGTCGAGGGCGACTGGTCGACGTTGGTCTTCAACCATCGCAACCTGTCCATGTTCTTCACCGGCCGCATCGACGTGCATCGGCCGGACGGCAGCTTCGCCTACGCCCGGCCGCCCGAGACCATCCTCGCGCTGACCGACGAGCTCCGGCGGGTGATGTACGAGCCGGGCCGGGGAACCTGGTTCTCCGCACGCTGGACCATCGCGAGCGGCGAGGGCGAGGGGGCGAAGAACTCGACCAAGGTCGTGTTCAACTACGACGACGAGCCCGTCTGGCGCTGGCCCGCCCATCCCGGGCTGTATGCGCTCGACCTGGAGACGTTCCCTCGTGACGAGGAGCGCGTCCCGGCCTGGCTCCGCCAGAAGGTCAACGGAGCCCGCCGGACGTTGTAGGAAACGGCCATCCTGAACGGAGGACACCGGCTCAGTCGCGGGTGTCGCCGTGCGGAGTCCACTAGGAAATCGACAAGGAATCCAGCAGAAGCCTGTCGGACTCGAGCGGTCACAGGAGCGGCGCGTGATGAAAGGGTCTGCACCGTGCCACAGGTCTCTCGAATTGCCATCGTCAACCGCGGCGAAGCCGCCATGCGTCTGATCCACGCCGTACGCGATCTCAACGCGCGGGACACATCCGTTGGGACGATCCGCACCATCGCACTGCACACCGACGTCGACGCCGGAGCGGCGTTCGTACGTGAGGCCGACGAGGCCTATCTGCTCGGTGCGGCCGCGGACCGCCCCTATCTCGATCTCGCCGTCCTCGAGCAGGCACTGGTCGCCTCTGGGGCCGACGCCGCCTGGGTCGGCTGGGGCTTCGTCGCCGAGGACCCCGCCTTCGCCGAGCTCTGCGACCGGCTGGGCATCACCTTCATCGGCCCCAGTGCCGAGGCGATGCGCAAGCTGGGCGACAAGATCGGCTCCAAGCTGATCGCCGAGGAGGTCGGCGTCCCGGTGGCTCCGTGGAGCCGCGGCGGTGTCGACACGCTCGAGGAGGCGCTCGCCAGCGCCGAGGAGATCGGCTACCCGCTCATGCTCAAGGCGACCGCCGGCGGCGGCGGTCGCGGCATCCGGAAGGTCACCTCCGGCGACGAGCTCGCCGAGGCCTACCAGCGCACCCGGGACGAGGCGGAGCGGGCGTTCGGCAGCGGCGTCGTGTTCCTCGAGAAGCTGGTCACCGACGCGCGTCACGTCGAGGTCCAGGTGATCGCTGACGGCCAAGGCACCGCCTGGGCGATCGGCGTACGCGACTGCTCGGTGCAGCGGCGCAACCAGAAGGTCATCGAGGAGTCGTCCTCCCCGCTGCTGACCGACGAGCAGGCGGCCGACCTCAAGGCGTCGGCCGAGCGGCTCGCCAACGCCGTGGGGTATGCCGGTGCCGGCACCGTCGAGTTCCTCTACCACCCCGGCGAGAAGACGTTCGCGTTCCTCGAGGTCAACACCCGCCTCCAGGTCGAGCACCCGATCACCGAGGTCGTGACCGGCACCGACCTGGTGGCGCTGCAGATCCAGGTCGCCTCCGGTGTGCCGCTGAGCGGCGACCGGCCGGTCGAACGCGGCCATGCGGTCGAGGCCCGGCTCAACGCCGAGGACCCGGATCGCGACTTCGCTCCCGCTCCTGGCCGGATCAGCCGGCTGGAGTTCCCCGCGGGTCCCGGCATCCGGGTCGACACCGGCGTGGCCGAAGGTGACACCATCCCGGCCGACTTCGACTCGATGATCGCCAAGGTGATCGCCTGGGGCGCCGACCGTGAGCAGGCTCTGGCGAGGCTGCGCCGGGCGATGGGGGAGACCACCGTCATCATCGACGGCGGTGCGACCAACAAGAGCTTCATCCTCGAGCTCCTCGACCAGCCCGAGGTCACCGCCGGCACCCCGGCCTGGGCCGACACCGGGTGGATCGACCGGGTGCGCGGCGAGGGACGCCTGCAGGCCGCCCGGCACGCCGGCATCGCGCTCGTCGCCGCCGCGATCGAGGGGTATGACGAGGCCGAGCGGGGAGAGATCGCCCGCATGCTCCAGACCGCCCAGGGCGGTCGGCCTCAGATCCAGCACGACCCTGCCCGCACCATCGAGCTCAAGCTGCGCGGTGCGACGTACGCCCTGACCGTGCGGCAGTCCGGACCTGCCCGCTACCAGGTCACCATCACCGCCGGTGGCGAGCGGCGCACCCTCACCGCCACCCTCGACCGGATCGACGAGGTGCACGGCCGGCTCACCGTGGACGGCCACCGCTACCGGCTGGTGACCTCCACCCACGGCCCCGTCCATCTGGTCGAGGTCGACGACGTGATGCACCGGGTCAGCCGCGACGAGGGCGGGATGCTGCGGTCGCCCGCGCCGGCGCTCGTCGTCTCCACCCCGCTCGCCGTCGGCGACGAGGTGGCGGCCGGTCACCCGGTGCTGGTGCTCGAGTCGATGAAGATGGAGACCGCGCTGACCGCGCCGTTCACCGGCCGGGTCAAGGAGCTCCTGGTCCGGGTCGGGAGCCAGGTCGAGACGGCGGCGCCGCTGCTGCGCCTCGAGCCCACCGGAGACGGCGACGGCGCCCAGACGAGTGCCGCCCGCCTGGCCGACCTGGACCTGCCGGCGCCCACGACGGAGCCCGACCGCAGCGACCGCGCGCTGGCCGACCTGAGCAGCCTGCTGCTCGGCTACGACATCGACGAGGACCAGCGTCCGGCACTGCTCGCCGCACACCTCGCCGCCCGCCCGGCCGGTGCCTCGGCCGACATCCTCCGTGCCGAGATGGCCCTGCTGTCGCTCTTCGCGGACTTCGCCGAGCTCAGCCGCAACCGCCCGGCCGGTGACGAGCCGTCCACCGAGCTGCGCGTGCACAGCTCGCGGGAGTACTTCCACACCTACCTGCGCAGCCTCGACCCCGACCGGGGCGCGCTGCCAGACCATTTCCGCGACAAGCTGCTGCGGGTCCTGGCGCACTACGGGGTCTCCGACCTCGAACGTACGCCGGAGCTCGAGCGTGCGGTGTTCCGCATCTTCCTCGCCCAGCAGCATCCCGCCGACGTCGACATCGCGATCGGGGTGCTGCAGCGCTGGCTCGGCGACCCGCCGCCGGCGACGGAGGACGCCGCCGCGGTCCGCGCGCTGCTCGAGCGGATCGTCCGCGCCACCCAGCGCCGCTTCGCCGTGGTCGGCGACCTGGCCCGTTCGGTCCGGTTCGGCTGGTTCGACCAGCCGGCGGTCGACGACGAGCGCCGCGCGGTGCTGGAGGGCGTACCGGCCGAGGTCGCCGCCCTCACCGACCCGGACGCCCCCGACCGGGCCGCCCGCATCGATGCGCTGGCGGCTGTCCCCGAGCCGCTGGTCGGCTTCCTCCGCGACCGGCTGGTCGAGGGGATTCCCGAGCGCGAGCCGCTGCTGGAGGTGCTGATCCGGCGGCACTACCGCGACCACCACCTGCACGACCTGACCGTCACCGTGGCCGGCGCCGGCGCCGGCGATGGCGGCGGACGCCAGGTGGCGCACGCCGAGTACGCTACGGACGAGAAGGGCGCGACCCGGGTGGTGTCCACCACCGGCGACGTGACCGAGCTCGCCCAGCCCGACGGCCCGCTCGCCACCGCCATCACCTCGGCGATGACCTCGGAGCACGATGACGTCGTCGAGATCTACCTGCGCTGGACGGACGCGCCCGCCGATCCGGACCTCGCGTCGGCTGAGCTCGCCAAGCTGCTCGTCGGGCAGGAGTTCGCCCGGCGCGCGCGTCGTGTCACGGTCGCGGTCTGCCATCCCGCGCCACAGCCGGTCGACTACTTCACCTTCCGTTACCAAGACGACGGCTCCGCTCAGCTGGTCGAGGACGCGCTGGTCCGGGGCATGCACCCGATGGTCGGTCGCAGGCTCAACCTGTGGCGCCTGAGCGAGTTCGACGTCACCAGGCTCGCCGCCCCCGACGACGTCCTGCTCTACGAGTGCGTCGCTCGCGCCAACCCGGCCGACCGCCGGCTCGTCGCCGCTGCCCAGGCCCGCCAGCTCGCCGTGGTGCGCGACGACGAGGGCCGCGTGATCGCGCTGCCGCACGTCGAGCGTGCCGTGGAGAACTGCCTCGAGGCGATCCGCCGCGTACGCACCGCCCGCGGCCGCGAGGGCACCAAGCTGGACGTCAACCACGTCTGGGTGACCGTGTGGCCGGTCGTCGAAGCCGATCTCGACCAGATCACCGCGCTGCAGAGCAAGATCACCCCGCTCAGCGAGGGCACCGGGATCGAAGAGGTTCTCGCCGAGGGGCGGGTGGCATCGCCGGACGGCGGCGAGCCGACCAGGCTGGCGATCCGCTTCCACGCCCAGCCGGGTGCGGGGGTCGTGGCCGACGTCATCGAACCGCCCACCGAGCCGCTCGCCCCGCTGGACGAGTACGCCGCCAAGGTGCTCCGCGCCCGACGCCGCGGCCTCGTCTACCCCTACGAGCTCCAGCGCGCCCTGGCCGGGGGAGGCACGGTCGTCGAGCACGACCTCGACGACTCCGGCGTGCTCGTGCCGGTCGACCGTGCCCCCGGGCTCAACAAGGCCGGCATCATCGTCGCCGTCGTCACCACCCCGAGCCCGCTCTACCCCGAGGGCATCACCCGCGTCGTACTCTGCGGTGACCCGCTCAAGTCGCTCGGCGCGCTCTCGGAGCCCGAGTGCGCCCGGGTGATCGCGGCCATCGACCTCGCCGAGCGGATGCAGGTCCCGGTCGAGTGGTTCGCGGTGTCGGCCGGTGCCCGGATCTCGATGGAGAGCGGCACCGAGAACATGGACTGGGTGGCCGCCGCGCTGCGCCGGATCGTCCAGTTCACCCAGGACGGCGGCGAGATCAACATCGTCGTCGCCGGGATCAACGTCGGCGCCCAGCCCTACTGGAACGCCGAGGCCACGATGCTGATGCACACCAAGGGCATCCTGGTGATGACCCCGGACAGCGCGATGGTGCTCACCGGCAAGCAGTCGCTCGACTTCTCCGGCGGGGTCTCGGCCGAGGACAACCACGGCATCGGCGGCTACGACCGGGTGATGGGCCCGAACGGGCAGGCGCAGTACTGGGTGCCGGACCTGGCCGGTGCCTTCCGGGTGCTCATGGCGCACTACGAGCATACCTACGTGGTCCCCGGTGAGCCCGGACCGCGCCGTGCGCCGACGACCGACCCGAGCGACCGCGACGTGTCGTCGTTCCCGCACCCGGGTGACTTCGCATGCGTCGGCGAGATCTTCTCGGCCGAGCACAACCCCGACCGCAAGCGCCCCTTCGACATCCGCACCGTGATGCGGGCGCTGGCCGACGCCGACCACGAGATGCTCGAGCGGTGGGCCGGCATGGCCGACGCCGACACCGCCGTGGTCGTCGACACCCGCATCGGCGGCTACCCGGTCAGCCTGGTCGGCATCGAGTCCAAGCCGGTGCCGCGCGCCGGCTTCCCTCCCGCCGACGGTCCGGACACCTACACCGCGGGCACCCTGTTCCCGCGGTCGTCGAAGAAGGTCGCGCGTGCGATCAACGCGGCCTCGGGCAACCGCCCGCTGGTGGTGCTCGCCAACCTGTCCGGCTTCGACGGCTCCCCGGAGTCGATGCGCAACCTGCAGCTCGAGTACGGCGCCGAGATCGGCCGCGCGGTCGTCAACTTCCAGGGCCCGATCGTCTTCTGCGTCATCTCCCGCTACCACGGTGGTGCGTTCGTGGTGTTCTCCAAGCACCTGAATCCGTCGATGACCGTCCTCGCCATCGAGGGCTCGTACGCCTCGGTCCTCGGTGGCGCCCCCGCGGCCGCCGTCGTGTTCGCCGCCGAGGTCTCCAAGCGGGCCGCGGCCGACCCGCGCGTCGCCGTGCTCGAGGAGCGCATCGACCACGCCGAGGACGGCGAACGCGGCGCCCTCGTCGTCGAGCTGGCCGAGCTCCGTGCTCAGCTGCGAGCCGACAAGATCGCCGAGGTCGCCGCCGAGTTCGACGACGTGCACAACATCCACCGTGCGGTCGAGGTCGGCTCGGTCGACGAGGTCATCGCGGCCAGCGATCTGCGGCCCAAGGTGATCGAGGTCATCGAACGGGCGTGGGGCAAGGAGTGACAGCGCTCGCCCCGAGCCTCAGCTGATCCTGAAGAGCTGTCGCTCGACGTATCGCCTGTGTGGCTTCGGCCTGGTCGCAGCCACACAGGCGAAGGCAGCCGCCGGCGATCTCGATCGCGCGATCGCTGTCGACGTCGTTGCCGTCGGCACGGAGTGTGATGACGCCCTCGACTTGTTGGATCAGCATGGATCCGAGAGCTCGGGGAGGGGCGGTCACTCCGTGTCGAGTGGCAAGCTGGGCGCCGAGGTCTGCATACGCCTCGGTGAGCTCGCTGTGGGCCTGGCGGAAGCTGGCGTAGTCGAGGTTGGCGGCAGAGACGACGTCAGGCAGCTGGTAGAGAACCCCGACGTTGTGGGGCACTCGAGCGAGTGTGTCGATGTCGACCAGGGCCAGCAGGCACAGGGCGGTCTCAACACGTTCCGGAGGCACCAGGGTGACGATCTCGTCGACCACCATCTGCGTCGGCCTCACCGTCGTGGCGAGCAGCGTTGCGAGGATCTCGTCCTTGCCCGCGAAGTGGTAGTAGAGCGATGCCTGTCGGATTCCGACCGCCTCGGCGATCTCGCGGGTAGAGGTCGCCGCGAACCCCTTGCTCGTGAACAAGCGTGCGGCCGCTTCCAGGACTTGCTCGCGCGGTGTACCCACGCCGATGTTCGGGATGAGTCGTGGTCTGCCTGGGCGGACCCTGCTGAGCGATGACATCCGAGTCTCTCCGTCGCTTTCTCCTGTGGCTGGAGTCCGGGCGGACAGTGGCTTCGAGCCTTCCGTCCGCCCGGATGCCCCCAGCCTCTCCGACCGACGCCGAGTGCATGAGGCCTTGATGAGGACTTTTAGCGGTCATTCAGTGCTCCGCGCTAGGGTTTCTCATGGCGGAAAGCCCAACCTCGGAGGAAAGTCATGAGCGAGCGGAGTGGGAACGTCCTGTTGAAGGCCGCCCGGCAGCACGCGGGGTTCGGCTCCCAGCAGGCGCTGGCTGATGCGTTGACGCGTGTCGCGCCGCAGTTGGGTCTGGGGCATGTGGAGATCAGCGTCAGGCAGGTACGCCGATGGGAATCGGCCGCGCCGCCGTGGCCACGCTCGGACTATCAGCGGCTCCTCACGCATGTCCTCAACCTGCCGATCGAGCAGCTCGGGTTCACCGCTCCCTGGGACACGGCCCCTAGTGCGCCTTCCACCTCGGAGTCTCCGCAGAAGAGGGAGCCGATCCGTCGCCCCCCACGTTCGACGACCCTTGTGGCGGGCTCCCAGCCCGCGACGATCGCCGCGGACGTCACCGCCATCATGGCTGCCTACCGCCGCATGTATCCCACCGTCGCGCCCGGGCACCTGCTGGCTGTGCTGGTCGAGCACAACCACATGGTCGCCGGGCTGGTGGAAGAGGCGACCGGAACGATCCGCGAGCGGCTCGCGCTGTCGCTTGCGGAGTCGCTGTTGCTCGCCGGCCGGATCGAGTTCTTCTCCCTGCAGCGGCCCGCGGATGCTGATGCCACTTACATCAACGCGCTCCAGATGGCCGCAGTCGCCGACGACTCGCTGCTCGGCTCGGCCATCCTGGCGCACACCGCCTTCATCCCCGGCTGGGTCAAGGACACCGACCTCACCGCGAACCGGATCCGCGCCGCGCGGGTCTACGCCCGCCGCGCTCCCGCGTCGGTGGAGCATCTCGCATGGCTGGACGCAGTCGAGGCTGAGTGCGCCACCATCGCCGGCAACTACGACCAGGCGCTGAAGCTGATCCACCACTCTGAGGATCTGATGGCCGAACCCAACGAGCATCAGCCGCCCGACTGGTTCACCTGGTTCTCCCCGATGAGGCTGGCCGCGTTCAAGGGCAACACCGAACTGAAGGCCGGCCGCATCGTCCAGGCCCGCACCACCCTGCAGTGGGCCTTGGACTCGGCTACCACCGGCGACGAGAAGCAGTCACCCGTGATCCTCGGCGACCTGGCGGCCGTCGAGGCTGCAGCCGGCGACCCCGAGGCCGCATGCGGCTACGCCGAGCAAGCCCTCGACAGCCTTGCGGTCAACTGGTACGCCACCGGCATGGAGCGGATCATGACCGTACGCAAGGCCTTGGACGCCCACGCCGACCTGGACTGCGTACGCCGCCTCGACGACCGTCTCTACGGCTGGCACAACACGTTGAGCGCCCTACGTCACTGACCGGCGTCGTTGAGCGCTGCGATCCGCTCGGGCAACTCGGCCAGTGTGGAGATCCGGATCGTCGCGATCTCGTCCGCCTCCGGGGCATGCTCCTGGATCACGCCCCACGGCCCCCGGCGGATCAGCGCGGTCGCCATCCCCGACTCGTAAGCAGGCCGTACGTCATTGTCGAGCCGGTCGCCGACGTAGAGGATCTCCTCAGCCGCGTACGGCGCCGCCTCGATGACATGCTCGAAGAACGCCAGATCCGGCTTGCTTACACCCCAGTCATCCGAGGTCGCAACCATGTCCACCCGAAAATCCAGCTCTCGAAGAATCCGACCGGCATTGACGGTCTGGTTGCCGGCAAGCCCCAACCACAGGCCGGCCGCCCTGAGCTCTTTCAGCGCAGGTCGTACGTCGGGATAGATGTCATCCTCCCCAAACCACTCCGGCTGCCCGGCCTCCTCCCGCTTCCGCCGCTCCTCGGTCAGATCGAACCCCGGCCGGAACACTTGGAACGTCTCGCGATAGTCCAGCCCGCGTGCGATGACGGCCCCGAAGACAGCCGAGAAGGTGTGTCGAGGCACCCCCAGCCAGTCCGCCCATGTGCCGTACTCCCGATTCTCGTTCACCAGGCACTCGCCGACGTCAAACACCACCGCACGAATCATGGATCCTGATCTTTCCACACGGCGCTCAGAGCGCTGTCCGTCGCCGGTGGGCTCAAGGCGAGTCGGGTGACCGGTCAATCGGGGCGGCGGTTTCGAGTCTGTTCGCTAGGGCTGCCTTGGCCACGCGGCGAAGGTCGGCATGGGCGTCGTGCCCAGAGGCCGCCTCATATAGGAGCCGGAATGATGCAAGGTCCGTGGGCAATAGGAGTTGCGCGCCCGAACCTGGGCAAATGAAGTTGCTAGCTGGATCGTAAGTAACTGTGGGAAGATGACCCAACGTCTACTGGAGGGGCTCTGCGGGGAGCTCGCCGAGCACTCGTCTGAGCTCCTTGGCCAGCGAGGCCAGTGAAATTCCGAACATTGCACGTCCTGAAGCCATTAGGTTCAGCAGTTCATCGTCTCGGGTTGCCTCGTACACGGACTGCCCATCGCTCATCAGAGTGATGTCCGTCCATCGGGGACTCGGATGCTCACGGAGTTGCAGGATCGCGATTCGAATCTGCTGCAGACTCACCCCTGCGTCCAAGAGGTTCTTAGTCACGGCTAAGAGAAGGATGTCCTCGAAGGAATACAGCCGCTGCGTCCCAGATCCCTTCGTGAGGTGGATCGAGGGCTCTACAAGGCCGGTCCGTGTCCAATAGTCGAGCTGACGGTAACTGATGCCTACTGCATTGCATGCTGTGGGGCCGCGATATCCGACGTCGCCCGGATGAGGGGTCGCCTCTTCCACGAGGTCTAGGTCTGAAAGGCCCGATCCAGGTACCTCTCGTGGCGGGAGTTCCAAATCTCGCGTCCGACGGAGTTGGCGCAACACCTGATCGACGTCTGAGCCGCTCTCTTGCGACCTCTCGACCGCTTCGATGGCGGCCTCAAGCCCTTCGACCACGCCGCCTTCGCGCCCGGCGTTGTAGGCCCGATCGGGGGGTAGGACGCATCGATCTTCGTCCCCGCGACCTCCAGGCGTAGAGGGATTCGCTTCATAAGTGCGAGCACCAGCAATAGGGAGCCTAGGGCGATCAGGGTGGCGCAGGGCGCTCCGGACTTCTCATAGAAGGTGCCGACGATGCCTGAAGTGAGAAGGATGACTGCGAACCCCCAGCATGCTGCGATTCCCCGAGAGGTGAGCGGTAGCGATGTGATGCGCGGCTCGCCGGGCGGGAGTAGATCCTGTGGGGCCTCTTCCGTCATGTGGCCACTCTTTCACCTATATGGACGCCTCGGGCTGATGGAGCGTACGCAAGATATCCCTAGCAGGTGACCCACGCGGGCGGTCCGTATCTGCAACTTCAGGCTGACCTGGTTGTGGTCGGTGTATCTGGCTCGCGGAGGTGTAGAAGGAGGGATCCCCCATGTGCAGGCGGCGCAGGTCACCGTGTCTACTGACTGCCGTCGATCTGAGGAGGTCGCACTGCGAGTGCTGAACTCAGCCTGACCCTGCGATGACTGCAATGTTGACCAGAAGGTCCGCTGTAACCAGCGCAAAGGCGGTAACGCCCCTGACTGCCCATCGACTACGTTTCATGCCGACCACCTTCTTCCTCTCGTCTTTGACGTCTGAGACGCCCTTTGTTGCAACGAGTGATGCCAGGATGTGAAGCACTACAGCGAGTGTGAAGAACACCAGGGCCAGAACCGGGCAAGCCCGGCTCAATTCAGCCAGCGCGATTCTTGCACAGCGCAAGCGTGCCCGTCTGGCGAACGGGAGTAGTCGACCACTGTCAGTCGGAACTGGCGGCGGAGTGACGCAGTCCGAAGCGGCACCTTCTCCGCGGAGCGACGCAGATGTTCTGGTGATCTCCGGCAAAACCTAGCTGGATCGGTCCCGCGGGCTTGGGACGCGGGACCTTCCGCCTTGGGAAGCGCGTTTTCACTTCACAGATCGACGCCCGGAGGTACTGTCGTGGGGCCGCTGAAGATCTAGGAGGAAGTGTGCCCACCTATCCCTATATCTCTGGACAAGGTGCCGTCGTGCAGACGTTCACCCGGCTCCGCTCCGGAGTGCCGCCTAGGGTTGACGCCGGGTACCTGCAGCGCGCCAACATCGCGCCCGCGAACGAGTCGTACATCATCTCGATCATCCGTTTCCTTGGACTGATAGACGAGGAAGGCACCCCGGTGCCAGAAAACACCCAGTTTCTCTACGGCGATGACGAAGCGTTCAAAGTGGGGATCGAGGACCGGCTCCGCGCCGCCTACTCGCAGTTGTTCGGTGAGATGGGCGACGCGGTGTTGGAGGCTGACAAGGGCGTGCTGACTCACTGGTTCCGGATGATCGACAAGAGTTCGGAGGTTGTCGGACAGCGTCAGGCCGCGACATTCCAGACACTGGCCGCCCTCGCTGGGCACGGTGACCTCCCGACCGTCAGGACCAACACCACCAAGAAGACGGCGGCAGCGCCAAAGGGCATAGCCAAGAAGACCACCACCAAGAGTACGACCGTCAAGAAGACCGCCGAGGTGCCGGGCGGCGACGGTCATATAAAGGGCCAAGACGCCCAAGGAGTCGGGCTCACAGTGCGCATCGAGGTCAACCTTCCGCCGGGCGGCGACGCCGATACCTACGACTCGATCTTCGCGAGCATCAAGAAGCACCTGATGTCGTGAACTACCTGCTAGACCGCTTCGAGCGCATCGTGAGGTCCGTTGGCGCGGTGCAGGCCGCCGAGGTTATCGAGACTGAGGTGACCGATAGCAGCGGCATTACGGACAACGTGGCCGTCGACCTCACGACTGCGGAGGCTGCGCACCCGTTCGAGACGCGGAACATCCATCCGGACCTCCCGCCGCGCGTGCGGAAACTCTTCGACGACGGGCACTGGGAGGAATCGGTCTTCAACGCCTTCAAGTTCATCGAGAACGAGGTCAAGCGGATCAGCGGCCTCGAGGGTAAGACCGGATACGCTCTCATGATGGATGCCTTCAACGAAGCGAGCCCCGACATCCAATTGAACACACTCTCGACGCAGTCCCAGGTGGACGAGCAGAAGGGCTTCAAGTTCATCTTTGCGGGTGCCGCGACGGGCATCCGCAACCCGCGCGGCCACGAGGTTGAGATGGGCGACACCCCCGACGAGGCCCTAGATTACCTGGCGCTCGCGTCCCTGCTCCTCCGGCGACTCGACGTCGCCGGACTCCGGCGGCCGTAGGCCACGCCGATCGAGCCGATCGTTTGTCGCTCGCGGACTCGGCCGCTCGTGAACGATGAAGACGATGTCTATCGGACGTATCGGCGCCGCTTAAGGCAACGTTCTGGGCGGAGTTTCGCACTGGGATGGACTATGTGGCGATCACGCCCCCGGAGTGACGGGGTTGCAGGCTCCGGAGTCGGAGTTCGGGAGTGTGACCAGGAATCGCTCACGGGTTCGCATGGCAGACTGAGCCGATGCCATCGACCGTGCTTGACGATGCCCGTGTCTTGTGGGACTTCCATCAACTTCCCGATGAGCCTCGTGCAACCGATGTGGCGATCGCACTGGGTAGCCATGACATAGGGGTGGCTGAGCACACCGCGGACCTCTTCCGTGCCGGTCGATTCCCGCTGATCGTCTTCACCGGGGCGAACGCGCCGACGACGGTGAAGGACTTCCCGCGCGGCGAGGCGGTCCATTTCGCCGAGCGTGCCGAGGAGCTGGGAGTGCCGGGCAGCGCGATCCTCGTGGAACCGCGTGCGACCAACACCGGCGAGAACCTGACGTACAGCCGCGAGCTGCTCGCCGAGCACGATGTCAGCGTGGCGAGCGCGACCTTGATCAGCCGCCCGTATCAGCAGCGGCGAGCGTACGCGACGGCTCAGAAGGTGTGGCCAGGGCTGGATGTCGTGTGCTCGGCTCGCAGACAGGAACTGGGCGCGTACATCGCGTCGATCGGCAGCGAGAAGCGAGTGCTGGACATGCTCGTCGGCGACACCCAGCGCCTGTGGGTATACGCGGAGAAGGGGTTCGCGACGCCGCAGGAAATCGACGACAGGACGTTGGCCGCGTACGAGCGCTTGGTCGCGGCCGGGTACACGAGTCGCCTGGTGGCCGAGTCGGTCTGACGCATCCGGGTCCGCGCAGAGCGTCAGGCTCCCTTGTCGCGGAACACGTCGGAGAGCGGGTCGGCCTCGAAGTAGGCGGTCTTGATCTTCAGCCACTCGCCGCTGAGGATCATGTCCTTCAGGACTCCGTCGATCTGCTCCTTGCGCGGGTCGCCGGAGCGGATCACGAAGCCGATCGGGGCGTCGTCGACAGGGTAGACGATCGGCTCCTCCAAGACGATGGGTGCGCTCTTGATGATCGACTGGGCGTACGGAGCGCCGTGGAACAACGCGTCCGCCTCGCCTCGCTCGATCAGTTGGACGGCAGCGCCCACGGTGGGGGCCTTGACGATCTTCACGTCGTGGTACTTGTCCCGTAGGTAGGACTCCTGGATCGCGCCGTCGACGACCGCGATCCGCTTTCCGTCGACGTCGTGGCGTGTCCGGATGCTCGATCCCGCGGGGGTGAGGAAGGCGACGTACGTCGAGAAGTACGGCGCGCTGAAGTCGAAATCCCGCTCGAGGTCTGAGGTCTTCGTGACCTGGGCGCCGATCATGTCGATCTTGCCCGCTCGCAGAGCAGGGAAGAGCTGGTTGACGTCCATCGGCACGAACTCGGGCTCAACGCCCATGCCTTCGGCGACGCCGCGCGCCATGTCGTAGTCGAAGCCCAAGGTCTCGCCGCCGCTCTGGAAGTAGACGGGTTCGGTGCTCTCGACACCGATCCGGAGGCTGCTGCTGCCGACCGCGGCGCTCGCCGTGTCGGTGGCGGATGGTGCGGGATGCGAGAAGTGTGCGCTGAAGACGACGACGCCCAGCAGGGTAACTGCGCCGGCGACGACCAACTTGATCTTGTTCATGTAGGGGATCCTGTTGCTGGGGACGTAGGCACCGTCATCCAGACAATCGGACCCGTACGTCACGTGGAGCGTGCCTCGACCAACACGACGCGAACGCGCGGTGAATCCCGGGGTGCAGCACCAGCCGGCCCTGGGTTCATGCCACCTCTGCGACCAGGTGCACGATGACCAGGTCGTCGGCCTCCAGCAGGGGCGCGATGAGGCCGACCTCATCGAGCAACCGACCGCTCATCACGGCGCCGCCGTCGTACCACGCGGGCCGCGGGCGGTCCTTGGGCGACACCGATAGAGGCACCGGGGTCACCCGGTACGCAGCCTCCGGGATCAGGCCGGGGAACCGGATGCGGCCGGCCGGCTGGCCCAGGGTGTGGTCGAGCGCCGACAGACGGAACAGTGCCTCGCGCCCGTCGGGGGCGACCACGCCGTCGAGCTGGAGGCCGTCGGGCACGGTGTCGGCCCGCACGACGCGGCCGGAGTGGAGCAGCCCGCGGAACCGCTTGTGCAGCGCGATCCAGGCCCGGAGCTCCTCGCGGTCCGCGTCCGACATGCTGGTGAGGTCCCACTCGACGCCGAGATGTCCCCAGATGGCGGTGCCGGCGCGGAAGCGCAGGGCGTGCTGACGTCCCGTGGTGTGGTCGGTGCCCGATCCGACGTGGGTGCCCATCAGCTCGGGCGGGAGGGTCAGCCCGGTCCACCGGACCAGACGGTGCCCTTCGTGCGCGTCGATGCAGTCGGAGACCCAGGCCCGGTCGGTCCGCTCGAGGACTCCCAGGTCGAGACGCCCGCCACCGCCGCAGCACGACTCGATCTCCAGCCCGGGATGCTCGGCACGGAGTGCGTCCATCAGGCGGTAGGCCGCGAGTGTCTGCAGGTGGACCGCGGGCCGGTGGTCCCGGCCGCGGCCCGCGCCGGTCAGCGGGCGGTTGTGGTCCCACTTGAGGTAGGCGATGTCGTAGCGGTCCACCAGCGTCGAGATCTGGCCGAACACGTGGTCCCAGGCGTCGGGGTTGGAGAGGTCCAGAACGTGCTGGTTGCGCGAGCTGATGCCGGGACCGGCGTGGGTGCCGAGGATCCAGTCGGGATGCTCCCGGGCCACGTCGGAGTCGAGGCTGACCATCTCGGGCTCGAACCACAGCCCGAACTCCATGCCCAGGGCCTGCACGGTCTTCACCAGCGGGGTGAGGCCGTCCGGGAACACGTCCTCGTCCACCACCCAGTCGCCCAGCGAGGTCGTCGCGTCGCGCCGCCCCTTGAACCAGCCGTCGTCGAGGACGTACCGCTCGACACCCAGCTCGGCAGCACGCTCGGCGAGCTCGACGAGCTTGTCCATGTCCATGTCGAAGTAGACCGCTTCCCAGGTGTTGAGAAGCACCGGTCGCTCGCGCCGCGGGTGCACGTCCCGAGCCCTCAGGTGCTCGTGGAAGCGACCGGAGAAGGCATCGAGTCCCTCGCCCCAGGAGGCGTAGAGCCAGGGCGAGGCGTAGAACTCGTCGTGGCCCAGCACCATCTCGCCGGGCATGAGCAGCTCGCCTCCGCGCAGCAGCTTCCAGCCGGTGAAGGAGTTCTCGGCGCAGAGCACCTGGTTGCCGCTCCAGCCGAGGTGGACGCCCCAGACCCGACCGCCGCGGAAGCCGAACCCGGACCGTCCGGCACACAGCACGGTGGCCGAGTCGTGGCCGGGACGACCGCCCCAGGCCTCGCGTACGTGCTGTCCCTGGGTGAACGCGTGGCGCTGCGGGGTGCGCTCGTGAGCGTGCCGCCCTGCCATGCCCAGGAGCTCGTCGGCCTCGGCCGGCACCGGCAGCGCCGGTTCGAGCAGCGTCACCTCGTACGGCGTCTCCGCCAGGTTCCGCACGCAGGCACGCAGGCGCAGCAGACCGTTGCCGAAGAGCTCGATCTCGGTGGTCACCTCCACCCCGGCCGCCCTGTCCAGCGCGACGCTGGTGAGCCGGGTGCAGTCGGCCGACTCGGTGACCGTGTGGTCCACCAGGTCGAAGGTGAGCGCCCAGGCCTGGCCGGCGCGGCTGCCCAGCAGGCCCGGGCGACCCACCCAGCCACTGGTCTGCTGCGGCAGCACGGAGGCCCACGAGTGCTGGTAGATCGGCCCGTCGAGGCTCGGCATCTCCAGCGAGCGGAGGAGGCCGGGTACGTGCTCGGCCGCGGTCTCGCCGAGATCCGGTCCCCAGTGCAGGACGCACGGGAGCTCGGTGGGGTCGAGCCGGACGACCACGCTGGTGTCGCCACGGCGAAGGTGCACGCCGCGAGTCGTGCCGGTCATCGGGCGGCGCGGGTGAACACGGCCACCCCGGAGCCCACCAGCTCGGCGTCGCCGCGATCGGCACCCGAGGAGCAGAACACCGGCTCGCCGAGGTCGCCCGGCTCGCCGAGATCGACCGCGTCGTCGGTCCGGTTGACCAGGAACCAGTAGTCCCTCTCGCCGTCGGTGCGGATGGCGAGCTCCACCCGGCCACGAAGCGCCTCGGGCAGCTCGCTGTCCACCCCGGCCGCCTCCAGCAGCCGGGCCAGCAGCGGCTCGAGACCATCGGCGCCCAGCCGGGTGGAGACGTACGAGGCCGAGCCGTCAGCCAGGGCGCGTCGGGTCACCGCCGGACGGCCCGCCTGCAGACCGGTCTTGTACGTCGCGAGGATCTGTGTGTCGGGAGTCGTCGCGGTGATCCGGTCGGTCCACAGCGTCCCGACACTGCCGTCGTCGAGAACGACCTCGCTCCCGTCCAGGAGCGGCCCGAACTCCTCGATGCGGATGCCGAGCAGGTCGCGCAGCGCACCCGGGTAGCCACCCGGCAGCACGTGGTTGTTCTCGTCCACGACGCCGGAGAAGTACGTCGCGATCAGGTGGCCACCTCGTTCGGCGAACGACCTCAGCCGGTCGGCCGTCGGGGGCGGCATCATGTGCAGCACCGGTGCCACCACCACGTCGTAGCCGTCGAGCGGCGCGCCGACGGGCAGGACATCGGCCCGGACGCCGAGCGCCAGGAACGCGGCGTACCAGTCGAGCGCCTCCGCCCGATGGCTCACCGAGGAGCTCGGGTTGGCCTCCAGGTCGAGGATCCACGACGACTCGACGTCGAAGAGGATCGCGGCCCGGGCCTGCCGGCGCCGCGACCCGACGACGGGGGCGAGCCGCTCGAGGTGCTCGCCCAGCCGGACCACCGTCCGATAGACATCGCTGTCCTCGCCGGCATGGGGCACCATCGCCGAGTGGTACTTCTCCGCACCGGCCACGGACTGCCGCCACTGGAAGAAGCAGACGGCGTCCGCGCCGTGGGCGACGTGCGTGAGCGAGTCACGCACCAGCGCGCCGTCCGCCTTGGGCGGGTTGATCGCGCGCCAGTTGACCGCGCTGGTCGAGTGCTCCATCAGGAACCACGGCTCGCCGCCGGCGATACCGCCGGTCAGGTTGGCCGAGAACGACAGCTCGTCCTGGGCGCGCTCGTCGACCAGCACATAGTGGTCGTTGGAGACGAAGTCGACCTCGGCCGCCCAGTCGGCGTAGTCGATGCCGGTGAAGTTGTCCATCACCATGAAGTTCGTGGTCACCGGTACGTCGGGGGTCAGCCGGTCGAGGATCTCCCGCTCGGCGCGCAGGTAGTCCTTGAGCGCGTCGGAGGAGAACCTCTTGAAGTCGAGCTGGTGCGTCGGGTTGGGAATGGTCGGCGTCAGCCGCGGCGGCAGCACCTGGCTCCAGTCGCTGTAGCGCTGCGACCAGAACGCGGTGCCCCAGGCGTGGTTGAGCCTGTCGAGGTCGCCGTACCTCTGCGACAGCCAGGCGCGGAACGCCGCCGCGGCGTCGTCGGAGTAGTCGTAGAGGTTGTGGCAACCGAGCTCGTTGGAGACGTGCCAGGCGGCGAGCGCCGGGTGGTCGGCGTACCGGCTCGCCATCGTCTCGACGACCGCCAGCGCGTGCTGGCGGAACACCGGCGACGTCGGCCGCCAGTGCTGGCGGGAGCCCGGCCACATGGTCTCGCCGGTGCGCGTGACCGGGAGGATCTCCGGGTGCGCGGCACTCAACCACGGTGGCGGTGACGCAGTCGCGGTGGCGAGGTCGACGGCGATGCCGTGGGCGTGCAGGAGGTCCATCACCTCGTCGAGCCAGGCGAAGTCCCAGGTGTCCGCGGTCGGCTGCAGACGGGCCCAGGAGAAGATCCCGAGGGAGACGATGTTGACCCCGGCCTGACGCATCAGCCGGACGTCCTCGTCCCACACCTCCCGGTCCCACTGGTCGGGGTTGTAGTCGGCGCCGAAGCCGAGCGGTCCGCGAGCGTTCTCGGTCGCGAGCGGCTCGGGCCACCGCACCCACCGGTGCGATCGCCGGCTCATGCGGTCGTCCCGCGGGGCGGGGCGGTGCTGGCCCGGACGACCAGCCGGGGCGGCACCAGGACCTCCTGGTGCTCGTGCTCTCCGGACTGGATCTGTCGGAGCAGGGCATCGACCGCGCCCCGGCCGACCTCGTCGAAGGACTGGTGGACGGTGGTCAGCGGCGGCCAGAAGTACGCCGCCTCCTCCATGTCGTCGAAGCCGACGACGCTGACGTCGTCGGGCACCCGGCGACCGCGCTCGTGCAGGGCTCTCAGCAGTCCCAGGGCCATCTGGTCGTTCGCGGTGAACACCGCGGTCACCTCCTCGTTGTCGGCCAGCCGGAGACCGGCCTCGTAGCCGCTCGCGGTCGACCAGTCGCCCGGCAGCACCGGTGGCACCGTTCGGCCGTGGGCCTCGAGCGTCGCCTGCCACGATGCCCGGCGGCGCCGCGCGGAGTAGGACAGCTCGGGCCCGCCGACGTGCCAGACGGTCTCGTGCCCGAGGTCGAGCAGATGCTCGGTGGCCAACCGCGCGCCGTGGGCCTGGTCGTTGTCGACGATCGGGTAGTCGTACTGCGCGCTGGAGTCGACCACGACCACCGGCAGTCCCTCCGGCACGACGACGCCGTCGAGCCGGTGTGTCTCGACCTGGATGATGATGCCGTCCACCGCCTGCTCGCCGAGCTGGTCGAACGCCGCTCGGACGGCGTCCTGGGTGGCGTCCAGCACCGGCAGCAGGTTGATGGCGTAGCCGGTCTCGGTGGCGGCGGCCGCGATCGCGTCGAGGGTGTGCGTGGTGCCGACGCTGGAGAGCTCGAACGCGATCACGCCGATGCTCTGGAACCGTCCGCTGCGCAGCGCCCGGGCCGCCCGGTTGGGCCGGTAGCCGACCTCGCGCATCGCGGACAGCACCCGCTCCCGGGTGGCCGGGTCGACATAGCGGGCGCCGTTCGCGACCCGTGAGACCGTCTGTCCCGATACGCCAGCGATCCGAGCCACGTCGGCCTGCGAGGCCCCGCGCCGTGTCACCGGCCCCGCGGCCGTGCTGTCTGTCCCCATGCGCCGAATAATCCTTCCGCCAACCTGTTGACGTCAACATGTGTCGTACGTCACTGTACCTGTTGACGTTAACAGGCCGCCACCGAACGGCGGTGAAAGGAGGTGGGACCGTGTCCCAGGGCGTCACCCAGCTGGAGAGAGCCCGGGAGAGCCGTGGCGGTATGCGACCACCCGTGCCCGGCCGCCGGTGGTCGCGCAGCGACACGAAGGGGTGGATCTTCGTCGGTCCGTTCCTGGCGGTCTTCGCGCTGACCTTCCTGGCGCCGATCGGCTACGCCGCCTACCTCAGCCTCTTCCGTGCGCAGGCGTTCTTCGGCACCACGGAGTTCGTCGGCCTGGACAACTACGTCGACGTCTTCACCGACGACAAGTTCTGGGACGGCTCGTTGCGGGTCCTGTTGTTCTTCGTCGTACAGGTGC
Source organism: Nocardioides sp. NPDC057772 (assembly GCF_042798075.1). Lineage (NCBI taxonomy): Bacteria > Bacillati > Actinomycetota > Actinomycetes > Propionibacteriales > Nocardioidaceae > Nocardioides > Nocardioides sp. NPDC057772. The sequence goes on along the minus strand of NZ_JBHVKN010000012.1, from coordinate 2,930 downwards.
CGATCATGCTCGGCCTCGCGTTGGTGGCCGCGCTGGCCATCGACAGCGCCCGGCTCTACGCCACGAGCTTCTTCCGGCTCGTGATCTTCCTGCCGTACGCCGTTCCCGGCGTCGTGGCCGTCCTGATGTGGGGCTTCATCTACGGCACCAACTTCGGGCTGGCCGCCGACCTCAACGACCTGTTCGGCACCTCGATCGTGCCGCTCAGCAGCAACTGGATGCTCGCCTCGATCGCCAACATCGTGACCTGGGAGTTCGTGGGCTACAACATGCTGATCTTCTACTCCGCGCTGCGCACCGTGCCCGGCGAGCTCTACGAGGCCGCCGCGCTCGACGGCGCCGGATCGCTACGGACCGTGCTCTCGATCAAGATCCCAGCCCTGCGTGGGGCCATCTTGATCGCCACGATCTTCTCCATCATCGGGACCTTCCAGCTCTTCAACGAGCCGAACATCCTGCGCACGCTGGAACCCAACGTCATCACGACCTACTACACGCCGAACCTCTACGCCTACAACCTGTCCTTCGGCGGGCAGCAGTACAACTACTCGGCGACGGTCGCGATCGTGATGGGCCTGCTGACCGCGGTGATCGCGTACGCCGTCCAGCTCCGCGGCTCACGAGAGGCGATGAAGTGACGGGCCGGGTGAGCACGTCGCCGCTGGCACCGCGACGATCGCCGCTGCTGACCGTGCTGATGGCGCTGTTCCTCGTCTACACGCTGGTGCCGCTGGCGTGGCTGGTCCTGAGCGCCACCAAGACGCAGGAGGACCTGTTCTCGAGCCCCGGTCTCTGGGTCGGTGACGAGTTCGCGTTCTTCAGCAACATCCGCGACACGCTGACCTACCGCGACGGCATCTTCCTGCGCTGGCTGGCGAACACCCTTCTCTACGTCGTGGTGGGCGCCGGCGGCGCGACCCTGCTGGCCACCGCGGCCGGCTACGGCCTGGCCAAGTACCGCTTCCCCGGGCGCCGGACGGTCTTCGCCGTCATCATCGGCGCGGTGGCCGTGCCCGGCACCGCGCTGGCGGTACCGACGTTCCTGATGTTCTCGAACATGGGGCTCACCAACACGGTCTGGGCGATCATCATCCCCTCGCTGATCAGCCCGTTCGGCCTGTACCTGATGTGGGTCTACGCCGCGGACGCCGTGCCGGACGAGCTGCTCGAGGCGGCGCGCATCGACGGCGCGGGGGAGATCCGGATCTTCTTCACGGTCACTCTTCGACTGCTCGCTCCTGGCATCGTCACGGTGCTGCTGTTCGCCGTGGTCTCGACGTGGAACAACTACTTCCTGCCACTGATCATGCTGAGCGAGCCGAAGCTCTACCCGCTCACCGTGGGCCTGACGCAGTGGAGCGCCCAGGCGACGGGCGCCAATGCGCAGCCCGTCTACAACCTGGTGGTCACGGGATCCCTGCTGACCATCGTCCCGCTCGTCATCGCCTTCATCCTCCTCCAGCGGTTCTGGCAGTCCGGCCTGAGCGCGGGAAGCGTCAAACAGTGAAATGAAAGGAACGCCATGTTGATCATCAAAGGGCGCAGAGCCCGCCGCCGGATCGCCCTGGTCGCGGCAGCCCTCACGGCCGCCTCCGTGCTCGCCGGCTGCGGCTCGGACGACGGGGGCGGCAGCGGAGGCGAAGGCACGGCTGCGGACCTCGACGCCGCCCTCGAGGAAGGGGGCACCATCACCTACTGGACGTGGACCCCGTCCGCCGAGGCCCAGGTCGCGGCGTTCGAGGACCAGTACCCGAACGTCGACGTGAAGCTGGTCAACGCCGGCACCGGCAACGACCACTACACGAAGCTGCAGAACGCGATCAAGGCCGGCTCCGGTGGCCCCGACGTGGCACAGGTCGAATACAAGGCGCTGCCGCAGTTCGCGCTGCCGGGGGAGCTGGTCGACCTGCGCCAGTACGGCTTCGACGAGTTCGAGGCGGACTACACGCCGTCGACCTGGGCCTCGGTGCAGGCCGGGGAGGGCCTCTACGGGCTGCCGCAGGACTCCGGCCCGATGGCGCTCTTCTACAATCAGGAGGTCTTCGACGAGCACAAGCTCGAGGTGCCGACCACCTGGGAGGAGTACGTCGAGGCTGCCCGGACCATCAAGAAGGAGAACCCGTCGCAGTGCATCACCAACGACAGCGGTGACGCCGGCTTCACCACCAGCATGATCTGGCAGGCCGGGGGCACGCCGTTCGAGTCCGACGGCGAGAACGTCACGATCGATCTGCAGGACGAGGGCACACTGAAGTGGACGGGCGTGTGGAACCAGCTCATCGAGGACGAGCTGGTCTGCACCATCCCCGGCTGGACCGAGGAGTGGTACAAGGCGCTGGGTGACGGCACCATCGCGTCGATCGGTCTCGGTGCCTGGGCGCCGGGTGTGTTCGAGCAGTCGGTGCCGGAGGGCGCCGGCAAGTGGCGGGCCGCACCGATGCCCACCTACGACGGCCAGCCGGCGACCGCCGAGAACGGCGGCAGCACCCAGTCGGTGCTGGAGCAGAGCAAGAACCCCGCGCTGGCGGCGGCGTTCGTACGCTGGCTCAACCATGACGAGGGCGTCGAGCCGTTCCTGGAGAGCGGTGGCTTCCCGGCCACGGTCGCGGACCTGGAGGACCCGGCGTTCGTCGACAAGAAGCTCGACTACTTCGGTGGCCAGCAGGTCAACCAGGTGCTCACCGAAGCGGCCACGCAGGTGGTCGAGGGCTGGCAGTACCTGCCCTATCAGCTGTACGCCGACACCATCTACGGCGACACCGTCGGCACGTCCTACCAGACCCACACCGCCCTCGAGGGCGGCCTCACGGCCTGGCAGGAAGCGCTCGTGAAGTACGGCGACGAGCAGGGCCTGGACGTGCTCGACGACGTGGGTCTGCAGGTCGGGGGTGAGCTGGTCGTCCAGGTCGATGTCGGCGGCGTTCTGGGAG
>NZ_JBHVKN010000011.1:0-53154 GCF_042798075.1 Nocardioides sp. NPDC057772 | reverse complement strand
GCCTTCCCCCACTTCCGATCGAGGATCCTCATGACCGTTCCCACCGGCGTACGTCTCCTCGCCGCTGCCGTGCTGGCGATGCTCGCGCCGATCCTGCTGATGCTCCCGGCCTCGGCCCACGGCTTCACCTCCACGGTCTATGCCGAGATGACCGAGCGCTCCGACGGTGTCCTGAGCACCGAGCTGGAGATGGAGTACGTCCTCCTGGTGAGGTCCGTGGCGAAGGCCGAGGCCGACCCCGGGCTGGAGAGCGAGGCCAAGGCCGCGTTCCAGACCTCGGGCGCCGATGTCGGGCTGATCGAGCAGCACCGGGCCGCGGTGCTGGGCTACCTCGGCGACCGCTTCCGCGTCTCCGCCGGCGACCACGCCTGTGCGCCCTCGATGGCCGACGAGCTCCGGACCACCGAGCGCGACGGTGTCCCGCACATCGTGGTGACGCTCGATCACGCCTGCCCGCGGGTGCCGGACGACGTGGCGTACGAGATCGCCAGCGAGCTGTTCCCCGAGTCGGAGGGCTTCGTGGGCAGCACCGAGACCATCCTCGAGTACTCGCTGCCGGAGGCCTCCGGCAACACGGTCCTCACCGCCGAGGACCCGAGCTTCTCCACCGACGAGTCGTCCCCGACCAGGCTGCTGGAGTTCTTCGTCCTCGGCGCCGAGCACCTGCTCTTCGGCATCGACCACGTCCTGTTCCTCGTCGCACTGATCGTCGGTGCCCGCCGTCCGCGCGACATCCTGCTGGCCGCGACGGCGTTCACGGCGGCGCACTCGGTCACCTTCGTCCTCGCGAGCCTCGGCGTGGTGTCGGTCCCAGCCGCGATCGTCGAACCCGTGATCGCGCTCTCGATCGCGGCGGTCGCGGCGTGGCACGTGTGGGTCTCGTGGCGCGAGGGTCGCCCCGGCGGTGCCGCGTCGTCGCTCGGGGACCCGAACGGCGTGGATCCGGCATCGGTCGCTCCGCCCGGTGGCGGCGTCCTCGCCCTCGCCGCGACGGTGGGTACGTCCACCGAGGTCGCGCCGACGACGGCTGGTTCGTGGGGGTCGCGGTCGTCGGGGGAGCGGATCCGGCTCGCCGTGGTCTTCGGCTTCGGACTCATCCACGGCCTGGGCTTCGCCGGTGCCCTCGGGATCGACGAACCGTTCTCCTGGCGGCTGCTCGGCTCCCTGCTGGTCTTCAACCTCGGCATCGAGGTAGTCCAGCTGGTGGTGATCGTCCTGGTCTTCCCGGTGCTCATGGTCCTGCGACGTCGGCAGCCCACGCTCGGCCGGTGGCTGGGCGTCACCGCGGCCACCGGGGTCGCGGTCGTCGGCCTCTTCTGGTTCGTCCAACGAGTCCTCGGGGTCGGGTGAGCCGATGCAGGAGCCGAGGGCATCGCGCCGCTACCACGCCGTGGCGGCCACGTTGGAGGGGCGGATCCGGGCCGGCGAGTACCCGCCGGGCAGGCCGCTCCCTGCCGTGTCCTGCCTGGCGCGGGAGTTCGGGGTCGCGCGGGGCACCGTGGAACGCGCGCTCGTACGGCTGGAGACCGACGCCCGTCTGGTCTCCCACCACGGCCAGCACTGGCATGCACACGGTGCCACGCGCCTGCAGAGCCTCGGAGTGCGCTCGTTCGCGCAGTGGGCGGTGGCGTCCGGGCTGACGCCCGGAGGCAGGTTCGTCGACGTGGCGCGGGGACGCGCCACCACGCTGGAGGCGCGCGAGCTCGGTGAGAGGCCGGGCAACCCGGTGCTGCGGGTGGTGCGCATCCGCTCCCTGGACGAGTCGCCGGCCATGGTCGAGCACACCGTGTTCCCCGGCTGGCTCTCCGCGACCATCGAGTCGCTGCCCGTCGACGCCCCCTCGATCGTCGACGTGGTCGAGGCCGAGCTCGGGGTCCGCCTCGCCCATGCCGAGCACCGGATCGAGGCCTTCGCGGCCTCGGCCATGGACGGTCGCCTGCTCGGGGTTCCTCGGGGCAGCCCACTGCTCAGGGTCGTACGCACCGCGCGCTTCGCCGACGGGCGCTCGTTCGAGCTCAGCGACGACCGCTATCTCCCCGGCGTCGTGTCGCTCTCGCTGGTGACCAGCTCCAGCCCGGCCGACTGAACGCTCGTCCGGTGGGCGGGTGCGGGTTCGCGGGGAGCCCGCTTCGCGTTAAAATGGACTAAATAACTCAGATTACTTGGGAGTGTTTGGTCATGTCCGTCGGCAACCTGTTCACCCGCCGCAGGCGGGCAGCCGTGGCGACGGCCGCGATGAGCGCCCTCGCCGTGACCGGCCTCGTGCACGAGCCGGCCGCCGTGGCGGCTGCCCCGACGCGTACGCCTGCTCTGGAACGGCCCGAGGGGAAGCCGAACCTGCTGCTGGTGACGGTCGACGACCTCTCCTATCTCGACATGGACCACCTGCCGCAGGTGCGGAAGCTGGTCGAGCGGACGGGGGTCTCCTTCGCCGAGGGGATCGCGCCGACGCCGATCTGTGTGCCGGCGCGGGCATCGCTGCTGACCGGGCAGTACGCCCACAACCACGGTGCGCGCACGATCGAGGGGCCCTACGGCGGTTATCGGGCCTTCGACGACTCCTCGACGGTCGCGACGTCGCTGCAGGACGCGGGCTACTCGACGATCCTGGCGGGGAAGTACCTCAACGGCTACGGCGAGGGCGAGACCCGAGGCGACGTGCCGCCCGGCTGGGACCAGTGGCGCGCGACCGTCGACCCGTCAACCTACAACTTCCGCTCGCCGAAGTTCAACGTCAACGGCGAGGTCATCAAGTCGAAGGGCTACTCCTCGACCGTCATCACCGAGCACGCGAAGGCCGCGATCGCGGCCGAGCGTCGGTCGGGGAAGCCGTGGTTCACCTGGGTCAACTACGTGGCGCCGCACCACGGCGGGCCCTCGGGGCCCGATGACCCGAAGAAGATCTACCCTGGCACCGATGCCGCTCTGTCCGTGACCGTGCCCGATGCCCAGGACCGCGGGTTCTACGACAACGTCCGGATCCCCGCGCGGCCCAACCTCTTCCCCGAGGACACCTCCGGCTACGCGAAGGGGTCGCCCGGGCGCGGGAGGTTCAACCCGAGGAAGAAGGACGCTCTCCGGATCGCCTACCAGCGTCGTCTCGAGGCGATCCGCAGCCTGGACCGCAACATCGCCTCACTCCTGGTGGGGCTGAGGAGGAGCGGTGAGCTGAAGCGCACGCTGGTCGTCTTCACCTCCGACAACGGCTTCTCCAACGGCTACCACAACCTCAACGGCAAGCTCTGGTACTACGAGGAGTCGCTGCGGATCCCGGTGCTGATGAGCGGTCCCGGGGTGCCTCGCGGCCGGGCGGTGCGGACCCCGGTCACCAACCCGGATCTTGCCGCGACCCTGCTCGCGGCCGCCGGTGCTCGGCCGCCGCGGGCGTCCGACGGGATCGACATCATGCCGTGGCTGCGCGCGCCGGAACAGGTCCGCGCGATCCCGGTCGCCGGCTGGCGGGTCGCCGACGGGAGCAGGCAGCTGTGGTCCGGCATCCGGGTCGGCTCCTGGACCTACGCCCGCCTCCACACCGGTCAGATCGAGGTCTACGACCGCTCCACCGACCCCTACGAACAGCACAACCTCGCCTCGGACCCGTCCGCCGCGGAGACCGTGAAGGCCCTGGCTCGGCTGGCTTCCCGCTACGAGGACTGTGCTGCCTCGACCTGCCCGAAGGATCTGTACGCCGCCGGCCGGGCCATCGACCTCGAGGGCCTGTGATGAGGGTCGGCGACGTCGAGCGCGAGGCCGCGCGGGCGCGGCTCGTCGAGGCGTACGCCGCGGGGAGGATCGACGCGCCCGAGCTGGAATCCCGCGCCGAGGCGGTCTGGGGCGCGTCCCGGGCCGCCGACCTCGCTGCCGTGGTCGACGATCTCGGCGAGGAGCCGGCTCCGTCTGGCAGGGCAGCCGCTGGCTTCGTACGCGATCTCCTGGTGTTCCTGGTCTGCGGCGCGATCGCGATCATGGCCTGGCACCTCACCGGTCGCGGGTTCTTCTGGCCGGTCTGGGTGCTCGTCTACACCGGCCTGCCCCTGCTGCGGTGGCCTGGCAGCGCCGGTGCGCGTCTCAGTTAGCGGTTGGTAACCGATCCGCGCGATGAAATAACCCGCTCGCCGTCGTCACCGCCGCCGCCATTAGTCGGCATCTCGCCGCTCTCGAGCCATTCGATCGGGACGCCCGTGATAAGCGCCCACTGCAGCTTGTAAACGCGTCGCATGGGCGCCTCGTCGTCGTTGATCCAGCGGCTAACCGTGCGGCGATTGACGCCGAGCTGCTGGGCCATCGCTTCGACCGAGAGTCCGCTCTTGTCCAGCGCCATCGCCAGGCGCCACCGCAGGGTGAGGCGCGGGATCAGCTCTTCGTGAGTCTGCGTGCTCATTGGGTGCTCCTTGTGCTGGTGGTCGCCCGGTTTTCGCTCCCCGGGGTGTGTCGCGTGCGTCGCCGCGCGCGTCTCACTGAGTCCAGAGTGCACCACTGTCCCGTCGAGGGTCAATAGGACACCGAAACGAAAGAGGGCCATAGATCCGGTTGCGCAGTAACCGGACAATGGGACATACTCGGCGCCATGAGCGCTAGTGACCTGATCGGCAGCGGGGAGACCGCAAGGCTCGTCGGCCGGTCCCAGAAGACCCTGTATCGCTGGATCAAGGCCGGTCGCATCAAGCCGGCCCAGGTCGTGCCCGGCGGCCACGTCGGCACGTTCCTGTTCAAGCGGTCGGACGTCGAGCAGCTCGCGGCCGAGCTGAGCGAGTCGAGCGCCGAGATGCGCGAGTCGAGCGCGGCCTGATGACCTGCCCTCAGGTCTCCGACGAAGGCCTCATCTGCACCCTCACGCCCGGCCACCTCGGCGACATGCACAAGGACATGTCGGACCCGGCTACGGAGATCCAGTGGCGGCATCCTCGACCGATCACACTGGGCGAATTGGTCGCCGACGTCGAGGGTCGAGTGCGATCCCGCGCCGCTGCGCTCCTCGCACAGGAGCCGGCCCCTCGGGCTCTCGGCCACAGCGCCACGGTCACCGTCATCGACGAGCTCCTCGAGTCGACCGATGCCGAGGCCGTCAATGCTCTCCCTGCCCTCGTGGCTCCCGTGCGACCGCCCAGCGTGCTCGCCGACATCCGCCGCAAGTTCTTCCCTGTCCGGCGCGGAGCCCGGGGGCGCGCCGGACGGGGGAACCCCTAGACCACCTCGGCCGCGGCAGTGCGGGGGCGCCGTCGCGGCCGGGGGGATCAACCCGCAACACCAGCACGACCAGTCAGAAAAGACCAGGCCACCCGCACTCCCAGCAAGAGATCCGCGGATGGCCCGACCGAAAGGACATCATCCCATGTTCACCCTCGTACGCACCGCATCCACGCCGTTGCCGGCGCCTGCGGTCAGCACGACCTACCACCTGCAGGGCGAGACCAACTGGACCCACTGCGGCGTATGGCCCGACGGCGTCCGGCACACCGACCAGCCCGCCGCTGTCGTGCGTGGCATGCATCTGATCCCGGGAGCCGGCGTCAAGGTCTGCCCGGCCTGCCTCATCGCCGCCCACATGCCCGCAAAGAAGGCGAGCGCCTGATGGCTATGACGATCACCGAGGCCGACGCCGTCGCGAAGCTCACCCGCTTCATCCTGTCCGGCGAGCTGTACACCGGCCAGCCCGAGTCCGCGTCTGCCGTCGCCGCCCAGCTCGTGTACCTCGCCGACCGAGCCGAGAAGGTCCTCCAGCTGAACCTGCCCGGTGACGAGCAGGCCTACGCCGCGCGCCTCGAGGCGCTCGCCCCGCAGGCTGACCGCGCCGCGTCCATCGAGCAGATGCGTTACGCCGAGTGGTGCAAGGGTCAGGCCGCCGAGGCTTCCGCCGCTCGCCTGATCGGCCTCAAGGAGATCGACCAGGTCCACATCGAGTGGGGCGGCACAGACCTCGACGACGTCAACCAGCTCGAGCTGTGGGAGCGCATCGGCCGCGCTCTCCGGAAGGCCGGTGTCTGATGCCCAAGCCGCTGTTCACCTACCGGATCTACTGCGAGACCTGCGACCGCGAGCTCACGACCGTCGTCCCGCAGGTCAAGGTCACCATCGAGGAGATGCGTAAGGACCACGCCAAGTGGCACGAGCGCATCGAGAGAGAGGCGCGTGAGAAGGCCGAGGCAGCCATCACTGCTGCCGAGGTCCAGGCCGTTCGCGAGCGACACGGCGAGGTGAAGGCGTGGTGAGCGCCCAGATGCCCGTGTGGCACCTGCGGTGGACCTACGACGGCCACCTCGCCGGCTGCGGGATCTCCTGCGACAACGCCACCGACGCCTGCGCGACCGCCGGCCAGCTGCGGCTGCTCGCGTCGTCTGCTCCCGCCGCCCAGGTCTGCCCCGAGTGCCTCGCCCTTGTCGAGGCCACGCCGCGATCCAGTGTCCCGGCCGCCGTTGCGACGGTCCTGGCTGCGGTCCTCTTCATGACGCTGCTCGGATGCGGGATGTACACCGTCACCCACCGCGACGTTCCCGCCGCCGAGCCCTCCGCCCCTTCGCCGACCGGCGAGCGCGCCGAGCCCCAGGAGATCGCCCGATGATCCACACCAAGACCCGTCGTCGGCTCGCGGTAGCCACCGCCGTCATCGCCGAGCAGAGGCGCACGATCGCGCGCCTCGACCAGGAGCTGGCGAACGCCCGCGCGGCGGTGGCCGCCGTGGCCCGGCAGGCATACCCCGTCCAGGTCGCGCCCGACCCGGCCGACTCCGTCAACCTTGAGGGCGTCGGGACGCCGCTGTACGACGCGGTCCGCGCTGACACCCTCGGCCTGCAGGCGGTGACGGCATGACGACCGCCCGCGAAACCATCACTGCCGCGCTGCAGTCCCACGCGTACACCAGCTACGACTACGGCTACCACTGCATCTGCGGCCACACCGAGCGCGACCTCGCCGGGATGGTCGGACACATCGCCGACAAGATCCTCGCCGCCTGCACGCTGCCCGCATTCACCCAGTTTCAGATCGAGTGGCAGGTGCGCGACAGGAAGACCGGCCGCGTCGACGACGCCGATGGTCACGGCGGTGCTTTCGCGTTCGGATCCCGCGACGAGGCCGAGCAGATGATCCGCGACTGGCCCGATGACGACCTCGAGCTGGTGTGCCGCGAGGGCGGGGCCACCGACTGGCACGTCCCGACCCAGGCCCAGGGGGCGGCGGCATGACGATTCAGTACGAAGCTGGCACCCCCACCGTGCCTTGCAGTGGCTCCAGCCTGTTCACCACCAAGCACAACCAGCAGCTCGACTCGATCCTGATGGATCACGAGGAAGCCGCGCCTCTGTGTGGCGACTGCTACTTCCGCACGGAGTGCGCCTCGCTGGCACAAGGTGACAAGAACGCCACCGGCACCTACGGCGGCATGCTGTTCATCGAGGGCCGCATCGAGAGCCCGCGGAAGCTGCACGATCTCGCCGCGCGTCGTCGTCGGTCACCGAGCGCCATCCAGTGGATTCAGGACTTCGTCGACCAGCACGGCGGCACCGTGCCGGCAAGCGAGGTCATCGCCGCCGGCGCCTTACGCGGCCTCAAGCGCCACGACGTCGTCCTGGCGCGAGGAAAGGCCGGCCTGCACTCTTGGTGCCGCGGCCGCGACAGGGTCACGGTCTACTCCAACCAGCCCCGTCCTAAGCTCCGGCCAAAGAGTCGCCCCGTTGTCGACGACACCCTGGTCGCCCTCATCCTCGACGGCCCCGAGATCGAGGCCCGCGTCGCGGCTCGAGCAGCCCGCGGCCCCGAACGGGTCGCCGTCACCCAGCAGTGGCTCGCACGCGGCCGCAAGGCCAACGATCTCGCCCGCCGCACCGGCTGGAAGCCCGAGCGCTACAAGGGCGACCAGGACGAGGCGGTGGCGGCATGAGCGCCAAGATGAAGCGGCGGCGTCGTCAGGCCCGCCACAAGCGGGCCATGGTCGCTCGGCGTCACCGTGCTGAGGATCGTCGGTTCTTCCAGGACGGGACGTTCCCCGCGTCGGCGAGCATCATCGCTGTCTGCTCCTGCGGGGCACGCGCGTTCAGCCGCGACCCGCACGACCACCTCGACGGCTTCGCTGACGCGCACACCTACTGCGACGAGGTGGCCGACGACGAGTACACCGACTGGTCTGACGGCGTCGAGCCGCTGCTGGCGGTGACCCCCGTGAGCACCTTCAGCGCGCTGCAGGTCCAGGGCGGCCCGCTCAAGGAGGCGGTAGCCAACTCATGACGCAGATCGTCCACGGGCGCTCCGGTTACGACCGGCACGGCTGCCGATGCCCGACGTGTCAGGCCGCGAACACCGCGCATGTGCGCGCTGTTCGAGCTGCCCGCCGCGCCCGGCTCGAGCAGGCGCCCGCCGACACCTCACACGGCACTCACGGCGGCTACGACGCCGGGTGTCGGTGCCCCGACTGCCTCGAGCACCGGAAGCGCCGCTATGCCGCAGAGGAGGGCTACCGGCCCCACTGGTGGCGTGACCTGGTCACCGTCACCTTCCGATCCGCCCGCGTCGCCTGGGAGGCGCTGCGGGAGTCCTCGGCGCCTGCGTACGGCGTCGCCGGCGCAGCGGGGTCCGATGCGGCCTGCTACCAGCTGAGCGACGCCGAGTTCGCCGAGCTCCATTCACCACCCACGCTTCGCGGCGTTCTCGTCGCGCTAGCTGACGACCGACGAGAAGAGGCTGCCGCGTGAGCATCCGACTGATGACTGCCGTATTCGCCCGGGGACCACAGCACCCGGCGCAACGGCTGATGATGCTGGCCCTGGCCGACTCGGCCAACGACCAGGGGGTCACCTGGCCATCGGTGGCAACCCTGGCGGAGAAGTGCTCCGTCGTGCCGCGTACGGCCCAGCGGACCCTCGCGAACCTGGAGGCCGACGGCTGGATCGAGACGCGCTCTGGCGGCACGAACCGGACCAACGTCTACCAGCTGCGTCTCGACCGCCTCGACCCGGAACTCTCTGGCCAGCCGGCCATGCCTTCGGCGGGTGCTCCGGTCCGTCCTACCCCTGACGCCCACGTCACCCCTGACAAAAGCGCCACCCTGACGCCCACGTCACCCCCACCCCTGACGCCGACGTCGCCCCAGGGTGACGCCCACGTCGCAGAAGGGCGACGCCCACGTCACCCGAATCGTAATGAACCATCAGGAACCATCAGGGATGAACCGTCATCGGGTCGCGGCTCCGCCACGCCCACGGCGACGACGCCCGTCGACGTCGAGCTCGACCAGCAGTCCGCGTCCTCGCCGCCGCCGGTCAAGCCGAAGGCGAAGCGGGCGACCGCTCGACCGGCGGACTTCCGGCCGAGCGACAGCCACGTCGCCCTGGCGGCCGAGCAGGGCATCGACCTCCGGGACGAGTGGCCGAAGTTCTGCGACTTCCACGACGCCAAGGGCTCGACCTTCAAGGACTGGGACGCCGCACTGCGGACCTGGATTCGCAACGCCAGGACGTTCTCCCGGCCCGGCCCGGCCCGGCACACCGGGAACCCGTCCGGCGTCGACTGGGACGCCGCCGCGTCGCGAGCCCGGGCCCGCGACGCCGACAACGCCAACCCGCCTCGAGGAGAGCTCTCGTGAACCACACCGAAGCCGTCACCGTGTGCCGCGTCGTCGCCGCGATGTGCCCGAGCCAGAAGTTCGACGAGCACACGCCCGACGCGTGGGCGCTGGTGCTCGACGACGTCCGCCTGGCCGACGCCCAGGAGGCTGTCGTCACCCTCGGGAAGCGCCAGACCTTCATCAGTCCCGCCGAGATCCGCGCCGAGGTCGCCCGGATCCGCAACCGCCGCATCGGCGACACCGAGCGCTGGCTCGTTCCTCCCGCCGAGCTCGATGACGACGTCGAGGGCGCCCGCCGATGGCTCGCCGCAGCCAAGGCTCGCCTCGGTGACGGCGAACCGCTCGACGACGTCCAGGGCGACCGCGGCGTGCTCCGAACCCGACCCGTCGCTGCGCTCGTCGTCGCCGCCGGCCGGACCAACACCCTGCCCAATGACGTACGCCGCGCCCACTACGAGCAGGCGAAGGCCAACCTGGGTCGACGAGGTGCAGCGTGAACCAGCTGACGCCGTACTACGAGGACCCGCTCGTCACGCTCTACCATGGCGACTGCCAGGAGCTCCTGCCCGAGCTCGGCGTGCAGGCCGACCTCGTGGTCACCGATCCGCCCTATGGTGAGACGTCCCTTGACTGGGACCGCTGGCCGGATGGATGGCCTGCGCTTGCCGCCCAGCACACGCGGTCGATGTGGTGCTTCGGGTCTATGCGGATGTTCCTGGACCGACGCGACGAGTTCGCCGGCTGGCGCCTCTCGCAGGACGTGATCTGGGCCAAGAACGTCGGCGGGGTCGCCTACGCCGACCGAGCCACCGTTCGCACCCACGAGATCGTCACCCACTGGTATCAGGGCAAGTGGTCCCAGATCCACCACGAGCAGCCGCGGGCAGAGCACCACGGCCCCGGCAAGGGAACCATCCACCGCGGTGAGACTGGCCCGGCATGGAACGGTGCACGCCGCGCTCACTCGTGGACCGACGACGGGTCACGCGCCATGTCGTCGGTGCTGACTTTCGACACCATGCGCATGCGCGGCACAGGCCATCCGACCGAGAAGCCAACCGGCCTCCTCGAGGTACTCCTCGGCTACGGCTGCCCGGAGGGCGGCCTCGTGCTGGACATGTTCGCTGGATCTGGCTCGACCCTGGCGGCCGCGAAAGCCACCGGTCGACGAGCGATCGGGATTGAGGCCGACGAGAAGTACGCAGAACTCGCCGCTCGTCGGCTCGCCCAGGACACCCTCTTCGGGGGTGCAGCGTGAACCACTTCGCGCGGGCGCTGACCCAGATCAGCGAGGAGCTCAACGCAGCCGGCTACACCGGCCCCGCCGATGAGCTCGCCGAGCAGATCGTGCGCGGCCTGATCCAGGCCGGATGGCGCGAGCCACTCCCGGCCCTCGCCCCGATCGAGGTCAACACCGGGGAGAAAGCCCCCAACCCATCCGAGCGCGTCGCGCAGCTGCGCGCGCTCATTCCCAGCAAGGAGACCACCCCGTGACCACTACCGCCCCCGAGGTGCGGCCGCTCTCGCCGGCAGGCATCGCCAACGTCGAGGCTGGCACCCGGTTCCGCTCGGACACCGAGGGCCACCGCCTCACGATCCTCCACGACGACGGGATCTATCGGCACCTTCGCTTCAGGGCCGAGGCCAGCAGCATCTACTGGTACGACCTGATCACCTGGCCGGGCACCCTCACCTTCCATGGCGACATGGGCACCTTCACCTTCTCCCGCTGCGAGGACATGTTCGAGTTCTTCCGCAGCAAGAAGGGGTGGCCGGTCGACGACGAGCACCGCATCAACCCTGGCTACTGGGCCGAGAAGACGCCCAACGGCGGCCGCAGCTGCGAGGCCTACGACGTCGACACGATGACCCGCAACATCTGGGAGAACGTCAACGACCTCCTTGAGCGCGTTTCGTGGCCCGAGAGTGTCGCGCAGGAGCTCCGCGAGCAGGTCCAGACCGAGCTCGTTGACGAGTTGGCAGACCACGAGGACACCGACCGCGCCCTCCTGGACGAGTTCCGGTTCGAGCACGACTACGACGCGCTCACCGCCGAGCCCGTCTACCGGTATGAGTTCCGCGACACATGGGAGTGGGACACCACCGCCTGGACCTTCCACTTCCTCTGGGCGTGCCACGCGATCGTCACCGGCATCGAGCAGTACGACGCCGCCAAGCAGGCACAGGCGGCGCTGGCCGGTGGTGAGAGCTCGTGACCGTGCTGAACTACACCACCAAGATCGCCGCGTCGAAGACCGTCGGCGAGATCCAGGCGATGCTCGCCACGCACGGGGCCTCCCGTATCGCGACGGACTACCAGGACGGCGGCCCGTCCGGGCTCACGTTCTCCCTCGCCACTGCCCATGGGCCGAAGGTGTTCTCCCTGCCCTGGCAGGACGTCACCGAGGCCACTCCGAACGCCTTCCCGCTGACGGTGGTGACCCGATGACCGGTGTGACCGACACCAGCATCACCGACCGCGACCCGGACGGGGAGCGTCGGCTCCACCACGACGGCACACCCATGGCGACCTACACCGGCTACGCCGCTGAGTCGGTGCGCCACAACTGGGACATGGCGTCGGTGCCCGTGTGGCTGGTCTCCGCTGACGATCTGAACGCACACGCCGCCGCCGAGCTCAACCGCCAGGCTGCCGCCATCCGCCAGCGCATTGCGACCCACGGGGTCGGGATGCGGCACGGCTGTGACACCGGCCGCTCGAACTACTGCGAGGCGTGGCGGCTGATCCTGGCCGACATCGAGGCCCGGGCACGGGCTCTCGCCTCACGCACCGTGACCACCCAGCACGACACCACCAACGAGGAGAACCCATGCTCGACCCGACCCTGATCCGCACCGCCGTCGCCGGCGCCGCCCTGGCGCTCACGCTCACCGCGTGCAGCTCGACCACCACCTACGACGAATCGACGTACGAGGTCGAGGACTGCGACGTCGACGACATGCTCGAGGGCGACTCGGACTGCGCCAGCTACGACGACGGGCACTCGACCAAGAAGCACAAGGCGACCAAGCCGAAGAAGGGTAAGTCCACGTTCAGCAGGCCCCGCAGCTCCACCAAGTCGGGGTTCGGTGGCACCCGTCGCCGTTGACCGAAGGCGGAACCTTAACCGGTCTGTCATGATAGACGAGCGAAGCCGCCCCGGAGCGGGAACTCCGAGGCGGCCTCTAACCCACCACTTCGCCATAACCGAAGGGGGGCTAGCCATGAAGGCTACCCAGGGCTCTATGCCCGACACGCACCACCCCGACTCGTCGGTGGTCGATCTCGACCAGGCCCGACGCGATCGGGCCGACCGGGCGCTTCCCGAGCCCGCGTTTGCTGACGGCGCCACCGACGAGGAGATCCTCGCCGGCCTCGAGGCAACGCTCGACGAGCCCGAGCTCGTCGACGCCGAGCCCGCCACGGCCGCGCCGGTCACCCGCCGCGAGGTCAAGCCGATCCTGCCGACCTGGGCCAAGGACCGCGTCACCCTGCTCGCCACGATCCGCTGGTCCATCGGCTACGCGGCGCACGTCGCCGCGTTCCATGCGTTCCAGTCCCCGAAGTATGGAGCCCGGATCCTCGCCCAGATCCCGGTCGGGCTGGTCCGGTCCATCCACGCCACGGCGGCCTGGATCTTCGACTTCGAGAACCGCGAGCAGCGGCGCAACCTGATCGCCGGCGCCGACGAGCGCACGTTCCTGGCGCTCAAGAACGACCACCGCGGCCAGGTCAAGGGCCGCATGGTCACCGCCGCGCTCATCGCGCTCCTGGCCGCGGTCGCCGCCGTCGTGGTCTACCTCGCCGGCCCGGCCTTCCAGATCGTAGGTGTGACGTCCGTGCTAGTCGTGCTCGCGTACGTCGGCCGCAGCCGCACCCGGCCGCTGCTCGGCCGCGCGATCGACACCGCCAAGACGCCACCGCTGACCTCGGAGCTGATCGTGACCGCCCTCGGCGCTCTGGGCATCGGCGAGCTGAACAAGGCCCTCGCGAAGGACGGCCCGGCCGCGATCGGGTTTCCCGCCCCGATCACCCGCGACGGCCCCGGCTGGCGAGCCGACATCGACCTTCCCACCGGTGTCACGGCTGCCCAGATCATCGACCGGCGCGAGGAGCTCGCCTCCGGCCTGCGCCGGCCGCTGGGCTGCCTGTGGCCCGAGGTCGACGCCGACGTCCACGCCGGCCGCCTGATCCTGTTCGTCGCAGACAAGGCCCTGTCGACCTCCGACCCGGTGGAGTGGGACCTGGCCAAGGCCGGCAAGGTCAACGTGTTCGAGCCGATCCCGATCGGGCGCGACCCGCGGGGCCGCACCGTGTCGATCACCCTCATGTTCGTGTCCGGGATCATCGGGTCCCTGCCGCGCATGGGAAAGACGTTCTACCTGCGGCTCCTGGCGCTCGCCGCCTCCCTCGACCCGCGCGTCGAGCTGCACCTGTACGGCCTCAAGGGCGCCGAGTTCGACGTTTTGAAGCCCGTGGGTCACGCGATCCGGTCCGGTGACGACCCCGAGGACATCGAAGCGATGGCGGCCGACCTCGCCGGGCTCCAGCGTGAGATGCGTCGTCGCTACAAGGTCATGAAGAACCTGCCGCCGGAGGTGTGCCCCGAGTCGAAGGTCACCGACGAGCTCGCGTCTCGCCGCGACCTCGACCTCCACCCGATCTTCCTGGCCATCGACGAGACCCAGCTCGGGTTCGAGAACAAGGCGCACGGCCCGCAGCTGCGCGAGGTCGTCGAGGACCTCGTACGCCGCGGCCCGGCCGCCGGCATCATGGTCTGGCTCGCCACCCAGCGGCCCGACGACAGGTCGATCCCCACCGCTATCTCGAGCAACGCGACTCTGCGGATCTGTCTGCGCGTGATGACCCACCAGGCCAACGACATGGTGCTCGGCTCGTCCATGTACAAGTCCGGCTGGCGGGCCACGATGTTCTCCACCAAGGACCTCGGCGTCGCCTACCTCGCCGGTGAGACCGACGACCCGATCATCATGCGCGGCGCAAAGGTCGACTCCGTCGACGCGAAGCCGATCGTGGCCCGCGCCCGCGCGGCCCGTGTCGCCCAGAACCGGCTGACCGGCATGGCGGCCGGCGAGATCGAGGCCGACGACGACTCCAGCACGCTGTTGGACCACCTCCTGGCGGTCTGGCCCGAGACCGAGCCGCAGCTGCACGGCGAGACCCTCGCCGATCGTCTCGGCAACTTCAAGCCCGAGCTTTACAAGGAGTGGACCGCCGAGCAGGTCCACGCCGCTGCCCGCCCCCACGGCGTGGCCTCGAAGCAGGTCAAGGTCGCTGGCGTCAACCGCCGCGGCCTGGTCCGCCGAGACGTCACCGACGCCCTGGGCCACACTGACGAGGAGACCACCCGATGAGCACCACGAGCCGCACCACGAGCAAGGTCCGCACGCACACCCGCAACGTCAACGGCCGAACCGTCAAGGTCCACGCCCACCGCCGCGCGAACCGCAGCCTGGCCCGCCGCGGCATGAGCAACCTCGGCCGCGCCTGGAAGGCGGGCACGAAGAAGCAGAAGGGCGCCATGGCCGGGTTCCTCGGCCTCGGGATCCTCGAGATCGTCGCCTGGATCACGCTCAACGCCACCGGGTGGCTGCTCGGCGCGCTGGCCGCGCTCCTGCTCGCCATCTGCGTCGGTGCCGTCGCCTACGCGAACGGCGGTGACAAGTCGTGACGATCTCGACCCTGAACCCGACGCGGCCGATCCTGCGAGCCGCGGCCGCCCCCATCTCCAACCGGGGCCGGCGTCCTGACCCCGAGCGGGTCCTCGGCCCGGCCGCCTCCCAGCCGCGCCGGCCCCAGTCGTCGACGTCGCGCCGACCTGTCATCGGCGGCGCCACCGCGGTGGCGCTGCTGTCCACCGTGGCGGCGTACGTCGCGATGGTCGGCTTCGGCCGCGACGTGCTCGCCATGGGCGCCGTCAACGCCTACGCCTTCGCCGGCGTCTTCGAGCTCTCGCTCGTCACCGTGGCACTGATGGCACGCGAGGCCGCCCAGCAGGACCGGCCGGCACAGACGTTGCTGACCCTGACCTGGATCCTGTCGGCCGCGTCGGGCTACTTCGCCGGGTGGCACGAGATCCACCTCGAGCACGGCGCCACCGCGGCCGCGTTCCGGTTCGTCGTGCCGCTGCTGGCCGCGCTGATGTGGCACCTGGCGCTCGTCGGCGACCGGCACCTGGCCACCGGCCGCAGCTGGACCGAGAAGCGCATCACCGACCGGATGCACGCCATGATGCTCACCGCCGAGGCCTGGCACCGCGCACGGGCCGAGTACGACGCCAACCCGACCAGGCTGAACGGCCGGCGCCTGGAGGAGGCGAACCGGCGCCGCCTGCGGGCCCGGTCGGTGGTGCTGCGTACGGTCGATCCGGTCGACATGGAGCGCCGAGTCGCCGAGTGGTCCAGCGCCTTGGACGCTGTCACCCGTGGCACCGCGACGGCTGGCAAGAGTGCCACCGACGTGGCACCCGCCCGGGGTGTCAGCAAGAGTGCCAGTGTCACCCGGCCTGTCACCCAGGCGACTGTCACGGCTGTCACCCCTGACACCCGCCCGGCTGTCACCGCTGGCACCCGTGCCACGGCACCCAAGAAGGCCAGCGCTGGCGCCGTCACCTCGAGCGACGCGGGCACCCGCCGGGCCAAGGTCGCGGAGCTCCTGGAGCAGGGCAAGACGGGCGAGGAGATCGCCGAGGCGGTGGGCGCGAGCCTGCGGACCGTACGCCGCGACATCAGTGCCTTGCAGGCTTCGCGATGAGCGCCTCTGCGATCTGGACCGTGCACTGCGACGGTTGTGGTCGATGGGATCAGGCCACAGTGCAAGATACCCGCCGAGACTCCGAGTCCGTCGCCAGACGACGTGGCTGGCGGGTCGAAACCAAGCCCCAGGGCGGGCAGAACTTCTGCCCCGACTGCCTCGAGCTGCGGGCGAGCTCGACCAGCATCCAGAGGTAGCGTCTGCGCCGAGCGGTCCCGCTACCGGTAGCGGGACCGCTACCGGCGTATTCAAGCCGCGACCTGCGGAAACGCCGGGGTAGCGCGGTGGCGGCATCGGCCCGATTCGGGCTCTATCGTGCCTCGCGGAGGTGCGGCCACCCCGCTACCCGCTACCGCGAGGCGAGGACACCCCTGAAATGGCCCTATCCGGGGTCCGGATCGAGGGGCAGTTTTCCCAGGTCAGACCCCAGGTCGAAAGAGCGCGTCAGATAACTTAGGTTATCCGTCAAATCTAACCTGACCTGGTACTATTCACGTATGTCAATACGTGAATACGTCAGGGGTCTATCTGGTGCCTGACGCGTCCTTTCGGGGTATCTCGGGCGCCCCATTGGAGTGGCTAAAGGCCGGCCGCGATCTGCGGACGCCAGAGAACACACTCCGCGTACGCGCCACCGTGCTCCGCCGGCTCATCGAGGCCGGGATCAACCCCCTGACTGCCACGGCTGACCAGATCGACGCCTGGTGGCTGGCACTCGCACGCGAGGGTCTGGCACCCAAGACGATGTCGACCTACCGCGCCGAGCTGCGGGCGTTCTTCGCCTGGGCGGTCGCCTACGACCGGATCAAGGTGTCACCCGCCCGACGGGTGCCATCGGTGAAGATCCCCGAACGGCTCTACGACGCGCCACCGCGTGCCGAGGTGCTGCAGCTCTACGCCTACGCCGAGGAGCACGACCCGGTGATGTACCGCGCGTTCGTGCTCGCGGCCGCCGGCGGACTGCGCGCCGCCGAGACCGCCATCCTCAGCTGGGCCCGCATCGACACCATCGGCCAGATCATCCGCGTCATCGGCAAGGGCAACAAAGAGCGCGCCGTCGACTTCGGCAAGGCATCCCTCGAGCGCCTCGGCGAGCCCTGCCCGCCGGAGTGGTCCGTCCTCACCCGCGGTGTCAACTACCTGACCCCGAACGCCGTCTCGAAGCGGGCCAGCCGGGTCATCCGGGCCGCCGGCCTGAACTTCACACTCCATGGGCTACGCCACTTCCACGGCGTGACCGCCTACCAGAACGCCGGAAAGGATCTCGACGCCGTACGCCGACACCTCGGCCACACCAACCCAGCCACAACCCTGATCTATGCCAAGGCCGCCCCCGAGGCCGGACGCAAGCTCGCAGACGCAACAGACCTCTAGGGGGAACAGCATGACCAGCAACACCATCAACGTGCTCACGACTATCGAGGGCGCGAACATCGGGGACGAACTGGTAGCGACCAGCCGCCGCAACCCCGCCGTCGTCATCCGTGGCCGACTCGCCGACGCCGGCGGCGTCGCGCTCCTCCTGGAGACGAGCGACGGCGCCCGCTCGGCCTTCCTGCACGACGAGTGGAACTTCACAGCGACGGCACCCTCGACGGCCTCGTTCGAGGCCCTCGAGGTCGCGTGCCCCGCGTGCGCGTCGAAGCCCGAGGACGGGACGACGGCGCCGAGCGTCGAGGAGATCGCCCGCGTGATTTACCTCCACGGCCTTCACGTGCCCGAAGCACCCACCACCCTGCCCGCCAGCTGCGTCGCGCCGGAATGCACATGGGCGAGCGATCTGAAGGGGATCGACCTTCGAGACGCCCACAACGCCCACGTCGCCGAGGTCATCCGTGCGCTGTACGCCGGACACGCCCTCGACTCCCTGCTCGATACGCGACGCAAGAAGATCGCGGAGCTGGAGGCCGAGGTCTCGCGGCTGACGGCGCTCGCCGCGAACAAGCAGACCGTCATCGACGAGGACCGTGCCGACGCGAAGCGCAACCGTGAGCTCCACGCCGCCGAGGTCGCCGACCTCAAGCACGCCGTCGCCCTGGAGGTCGACCGGACCAACGACGCGAACCAGCGCGCCGACGAGCTGGCCGCGCGCGTCCGGAAGCTGGAGGCCGAGGCCGCCCTGTTCGAGCACGTCATCGAGGCAGCAGACGAGCGCATCGCCACGCTCCTCCGCCTCGACGCTGCGGACGACGACCTGGACCAGGCCGAAACCGCCCTGTCGGAGGCCGAGAAGCTCTTCGATGCAGCCACCCAGGCCGACCTCGAGACGGCCAGCGCGCTCGACCAGGCGAAGGCGAAGCTCCGCGAGGCGGCCGCCGAGGGGAAGCCCTGCTCGTGTGGCAGTCGGAACGCCTACGCGATGACCCCTGGACAGCGGCTCGTCCACCAGGCTGACGGGCCGTGCTTCATCCAGTTTGTCGTCGACGCCGAGGCCATGTTCGGCAAGTTCAACCCCGCCGACCTGGGCCAGCCCTTCGGCAAGTTCGAGCCGGGAGCCGCGGTGTGGCTCAACCCCCAGGAGCGTGACGCATTCCGCAAGGTGACCGCCGACTTGAGAAACGCCGATCGGAAGGCGGCCGCGGAGGTGAGAGACGCGGCGCCCGAAGCCGGGGGGATCGACGCGTGACCGAGCCCTACTACTCCGACGACCTGGTGCAGCTGTTCCACGGAGACTGCCGCGAGCTGACCGCCTGGCTCGAGGCCGACGCGATGGTGGTCGACCCGCCATACGGCCGCGCATGGCGACAGGGCGAGATCAAGGATCAGGGCAGCGCCAGAGGTCACGCCCGCAACGCGGCGTCACAGACTGGCATCGCCAACGACAACGACACGACCGTGCGAGACGACATCCTCGCCCTCTGGGGCACTGACCGCAGGGCCGTCGTATTCGGCGATCTCATGCTGCCCCCGCCGCCCGGGGCGAAACTGGTGGGCGCATATCGCAAGCCTGCCGACGCCGGACTGCGCGGAGCCATGGGTGGCGTCAGGCGCGACCTCGAGGCCATCTACCTACTCGGGCCCTGGCCAAGTGGCATCGGCGGCCGATCCTCACTCTTCACGACTGCCGCCGCGCTGGTCGGCACTCTCAACGGCATCGTCGCCAAGGCGGGCGGTCACCCTCACACGAAGCCACAGGACGTGCTCAGCGATCTGATCGCCCTCACCGAGGGGTCCGTGATCGCAGACCCGTCTGTCGGCTCCGGTTCCACGCTCGTCGCCGCAAAGTCGCTCGGCCTGCGCGCAATCGGCGTCGAGCTGGAGGAGCGCTACTGCGAGATCGCGGCCCGCCGCCTCGCCCAGGACACCCTTTTCGGAGGTATCGCATGACCGCCAAGCCCTTCTACGAGGACGAGAGCGGCCAGCTGCATAAGGGCGAAGCGTTGTCCGTTCTGGCCAACCTCCCAGACGCATCGGTCGACGCGCTCATCACGGACCCGCCCTACTCGAGCGGCGGCATGGTTCGCGGTGACCGCGCGGGCTCAACCGGAAAGAAGTACATCAGCAGCGACAGCGGAAACCAGGCTCTCCCGGACTTCTCCGGGGACAGCCGCGACCAGCGCTCCTACGGGTACTGGTGCGCCTTGTGGCTCGCCGAGGCCCTGCGAGTCGTCCGGCCCGGCGGCGTGGCATTGCTGTTCACCGACTGGCGTCAGCTCCCAGCGACCTCGGATGCCCTCCAGGCCGGTGGCTGGATCTGGCGCGGCATCGTCCCTTGGTACAAGCCGATCGCGCGTCCGATGCCCGACCGATTCACCGCCTCGTGTGAGTACGTGGTCTGGGGGAGTCGCGGGCCGATGCCCGTCGAGATGGTGGCCGGGGCTAAGACGCTCCCGGGCTTCTACCAAGCAAACCCGCCCCGCGAGCGCGACCACCAGACCCAGAAGCCGCTCGACGTCATGGCCAAGCTGGTGCGCATCACCGCCGCGGGCGGGACGGTGCTAGACCCGTTCGCTGGGTCAGGCACCACCCTCCGAGCCGCGAAGGACGAGGGCTATCGCTGGATCGGCGTCGAGCGCGAAGAGGCGTACTGCGAGGTCATCGCCAAGCGCCTCGCCCAGGACACCCTGTTCGGAGGTGTGGCGTGAGAGAAGTCGACCTGGAAGCGGCCCTGAACGACTGCGCTGCCGTCGTCGTCGGTCCGCACGGAGAGCGCACCGGCCACGTGATCGGGTACAGCACTGACCCCATGGTCTGCGTCAAGTTCTCCGACGGCACCCAGTCGTGGCACGCAGCCTCGCGCGTCAGCCGCGACCCCGGCGGGCTCACCTACGCCGAGGCTGAGCGAGCCCGGGCGTTGGCCAACGTCGCGGGCGGCCCGTCCGAGAGCGCCCTGCTCGACCTCGTCGCGGCGGTCAAGCGCGACGCCCTCCGTTCCACCGAGGAGGCCCCGTGAGCGAACCGAAGGACCAGGAGGCCGGGCCGATGAGCGTCGACCAGACCATCTTCGTCACCGACCCGAAGCGGAAGGGCAACTGCGTGGCGGCCTGCATCGCCACACTCCTCGGCATCGAGCTCGAGGTGCTTGAAGTCCTCGCGGTCCGCCCGCTCTCGTTCTTCGAGCACAACCCAACGCCAGCGACGGAAGGTGACCAGTGATGGCCGGCGAGCTCGAGCGCCTTCGCCGATGGAAGGAGGAGGCGACGGAGGTCCTGCTCGGAATGCAGGACCTCGGGAAGGCCCTGGGTCTGCCGCTGGGAACCCGCATCACCGGGACCCTCGCCGCCGAGACGGCCAAGTGCCTGAAGGCTGAGCGGGACGAAGCGCACGCAGCGATTGACCGGGTGCGGAGCCTGCACAGCCAGGACACAAGCCTCCTGCTTCCCGGCGAGTGGTGCCCGGCGTGCGGCGACCCGGTGCCGTGCTCGACCATCCGCGCTCTGAAGGAGCCCGCAGGCGGTGACGGTCAATGACGACCCCCGTCCGAATCGACGACGCGTGGGACCCGCCATACGTCAATGTCGTGCTCTCCGGCGGGCCCGTCGAGGCTCGATTCGAGGACGACCCCGAGCCCGCGCCGCGGCGCTACGTGGGCTTCAAGCAACCAGCAACAACCGGCACCGGGGATCCGCTGCTGTGGGAGGGAGACCAGGCGTGAGCAGCTGCAGATTCGCCGGCCGCGATCAGCCCCGGATCGTCCCGGGGCGGCACACCGAGGAGTGCCCCAGCATCAACCCGCTGACGCTCGCAGCTGAGCCGTACGAGTGCACCGGCTGCCAGCCATGCACCGCGGACCACTGCCGCGTCTGCGGCGTCGAGCACGCCGTGCAGACGTGCCCGGAGTGTCTCGACGAGACCCGTGAGGCCCTGACCGGCATCGTGCGTGCGTGCGAGGTGCTGCCAGAGGAGGCCGAGCACCGGGGTCAGGACTCCGAGGCGATGAACCTCCTCGGCCCGGCCGCCGATCCTGACGCCCGGCGACACGTCGAGGCCTCATACCTCGGCGGCCGACTCCCCGAGGGATGGATAGAGGCCAACCACGGCCGCGACTGCCCGCTCCTGGCCAAGAAGGGCGAGCCGGGCTACGGCGACCCGTGCACCGGCTGCGCCGGCGACGAGCTCCACCCGCTCACCGTCCTCGGCGGATGGGCATCGGTGTACCGGGAGGCGTTCGAGCACGACGACACCGGGGTCGTGACGGTGGCCGACGAGCGCGAGTATCTCGACCGCAACCTCATGCGCGCATCGGCCTGGCCCCATGTCCCGTTCGAGGACTTCGCCAGAGACGTACGCCGTTGCCGCGACCACATCGAGGCAGTGATCCACTCCGGCGAGCAGATCGACCGCGGCGCGCCGTGTTTCCGGTGCGGTTCGTCCCTCGAGCGGGTGTGGGGTGAGAGAGAGGAGGACGACGGGTGGCGCTGCCCGAAGTGCGGGGACTTCCGAAGTCCCGAGGACTACCGGCGCAACGTCGCCCAGCAACATCTCGCCCACTCAGACCGCCTCACCCTCAAGGAGATCGAGCAGGCCTATTCGATCCCCGGAGGCACGCTGCGGCGCTGGGCGGCCGAGCAGCGGCGCGAGGTCGGCGGCGTCATGAAGACCTACCCGGCCAGGCTGCGACACGTCAGCAGAGTGAACGGCCGGAAGGTCTACCGCGTCGCGGACGTCCTCGCCCTGCGCGACGGCACGAAGGCTGAGAAGATGACAGGGTGACGAGCCCAGATGCCCCTGGTCCTTGGTGGGTCCAGTGGGCGTGGAAGGACGGCATCAGCGGCGCAACGTCCTTCCGATCGAAGGAGCTCGCCGAGGAACGAGCCGAGCACATCCGCAAGACCGCGAAGGCCAGTCGCCGCGAGGTCAACGTGACCGTCGAGTACGTCGAGCGGCCGGACACATCGTCGAACTAGGCTGATCGGCCTTCTCCCTTCCCCTTGTCAAATGACAAGGTCTAACGTAGAATAGACCTTGTCGAACAACGAGGGGAGGTGAGAACATGAACAAGGACACGCGGAACCTGCTGAAGGAGATTCAGCGCCAGGGCTTCGAGGTCAAGGTCAGCCGCAAGGGCTACCCGCTCATCTACAAGGCGGATGGCACCTTCGTGACCAAGATCGCCCAGACCCCGAGCGACCGTCGCGGATGGAACAACGCCATCGCGGCGCTCCGACGGGCAGGGTTCCGCTGGCCGCCACGGTAGCCACAAGGGGTGGGACCGGAGCGCTGCAATCGCTCCGGTCCCACTCCGCCAGCATCACACGAGAGGGACCACCATGCAGCACTACAACATCACCGCCGAGATCAACCGGCGCGACTTCGACAACAGCGACGCCACCGACACCATCATCGACGCCCTGCCCGGCTACTCCGCCGTCATCGCGCAGTCCGAGCACGGCTGGATGGAGATCACCCTCACGATTGCAGCCGACCACCTGCGCCAGGCCGTCCACACGGCAGCAGTCCTCATCGACTCCGCCACCGACGCCGACCTCATCAGCATCCAGGCGATGACCACCGACGAGTGGGACAAGCGCCAGGGCCTCGAGCCCATGCCCGAGCTCGTCTCGGTCACCCAGGCTGCCGAGATCCTCGGCGTCTCCCGCCAGGCTGTGATGGACAGGATCAACCGCAAGACCTTGCCCGCCACCAAGGTCGGCCGCGAGTACGTCATCCAGCGCGCAAAGCTGGCCTGAGGACACGACACGCGGACTACTGTGACCGCATGGCTATCAACGTGTACCTGCTGCTCGAAGTCCGCAACATGGGAACCCCTCGGGCGACCGTGGACGTGTACAAGGTCTGCCCCACCTACGAGGACGCACTCGACGTGTACCGAGAGAAGGTCGGCGAGCCAAAGACGATCCGGGAGGACCACGGCCCGGACGGTCTCAGCCACGTGTGGTGGCTCGACGAGGACGCAACCGGCAGTGCGAGCATCACGCGCTACACGCTGACCGGCAACATCGAAGAGGCGTAGAACCCTCCGGTAGATCCCGCGAGAGGTGCTCGCGGCGTGCATCCTCGAGGTCGGCCTGCTGCCCGAGTCGGCAGGCTCGTGACACGCCGGGCGCGTCCCTCCTTGAAGAACCACGGTTCTGTGTGCGAGCATTTGCCCGCGAGAGGTCATGCCCAAATGGGCATGGCCTCGATGCGTATCCGGGGTCAGCGGTCCCGTTGGATAGCGATGCCGACCGCCACCGCCCACGCGATGATCCCGAACAGGGCAATGGCCCCGCCGATGATGGCGATCGGCACACCGATCCCCATCCCGTCGCGGGTCATCATGCCGCCGATGAAGGCGATGATCAGGCCGAGCAAGGCGGTGCTGCTCGGTGACGTACGTCGGCGCGATGGTGCTGACTCACTCACCGGTGAAGCGTGACTCTGCCGATGGCCCTGCGTCCTGGCAACGGACGGTGGCATACCTAGTTTGAGGTAGGGACTATGCCGACACTCAGGCCGTGCATCGAGACTGGCTGTCCCGATCCTGGCTACACGACCAGGTGCCCGAAGCACACACGCGAACATGACGCGGCGCGAGGCCGACGTCAGGAGCGTGGCTACGACGCGGCACACGACAGGCTGCGAGCGCACTACCAGCGACGCATGGATGAAGACGGCGAACGCTTCACCTGCTGGCGTCCTGGTTGCGGCAAGCCGATCGACCCGACCAACTGGCACCTCGGTCACGACGACCACGACCGGTCCCGCTACCGCGGGCCGGAGTGCCCGCCGTGCAACCAGGCGACGGCCGGTCGGCGCTGACCCCCACCCGGTACCCCTTTGCTTTCCGAGGGGCCTGAGGACCGTGGGAGAGGTCGCTCGCAGTTCCCAGACCTGAGTTTTCCTCAGGACGACATCACCAGCGGACTCGGCGCGACGCCGAGCCCGCGCCAGGGGCGCGACGCCCGAAGAGGTGGCCGAGATGACCAAACCCCGCATGCCCGCCGGCCTCGGCACGGGCGGCAAGGCGCTGTGGAAGGCGATCGTCGCTGACCACGAGCTCGACGGCGCGCAGATCGTGCAGCTGACCGAGGCATGCCGGATGAAGGACCGCTGCGACAAGCTCGACGAGGTCCTCCGCGGCGACGCCGACACGTGGATGAAGCTCGTCGTCGACATCCAGTCCGACGGTGACATCTACGAGCTGCGCATCACCAACGCGCTGAGCAAGGCCAACGAGACAGCGAACAGCATGAAGCAGCTGATCGCCGCGCTCCGCCTGCCCGACACCGACGGCAGGCGGCCGCAGCAGCGACCGCCCCGCGGTGCGCAGAAGCCGAGCCAGCCAGGTGGCGCCCCGTCCGGCGGCAAGGTCTCCTCGATTGACCGAGCCCGGGAGCGCGCCGCGCGCAAGTCGAGCTGATCTCGATGCCGTTCGTTCCGGCATTCGAGGGCCAGCGCTGCTCCCTCGGCTACGAGATCGTCGACTGGCTCCAGGAGTACGCCTGTCACGGCCCCGGCGACGTCATGGGCGAGCCGCTGGACTTCGCGGCCGACCCCGAGATCGAAGAGTTCATCATCGATCTCTACGAGCTCGACCCCGAGACCGGTCGCCGGAAGAAGAGCATCGGCGTCCTCTCAGCCCCCAAGGGCCGAGCGAAGTCAGAGAACGCCGGCCTGATCGGCGTCGGCGAGGCCCTCGGCCCGGTGCGGTTCGATGGCTTCGACGCCAATGGTCAGCCCGTTGGTCGCCCGGTGCGCTCGCCGTTCATCCGGTGTCTGGCCACCGAGGAGAAGCAGGCCGGCAACACCTTCCAGAACATCGCGTACGTCATGGGCGAATGGGGCCCGGACATGCACCCCGAGATCTACGGCGGGATCCGTGGAGTCCGGGACTACATGCGCGCCACCAACATCTCGCTACCCGACGGTGGCGAGGCGGTCCTCTCCACGGCCGGCGCGGCGTCGAAGGACGGCGGCAAGGAGACGTTCCTCGTCCCCGACGAGGTGCACCTCTACAACACCAAAGAGCTCCGCGACATGTACGCCACCGCGATGCGGAACACCGGCAAGCGAAAGCTCGCCGAGCCGCTCGCGCTCCTCACGACCACCGCCTGCCGGCTCGGCGAAGAGTCGGTCTGGGAAGTCCTCGAGCGGATGTGGCGCAAGGGCCAACTCGACGAGAGATGGCACGTCTTCCACCGCGAGGCCAAGGGCAAGATCGACATCAACGACCGGCCCCGCACGCTCCGGCAGCTGCGCGAGGTCTACGGCGTGGCGATGGACCCCGAGACCGGCTGGATGGTCGCCGAAGACGTCTACAGCCTGATGCTGGACCCGACGATCTGCCGCGACGAGGCCGAGGCCGCCCGCTACTACCTGAACAGGTCGATGGCTGGCTCGGACGCCTGGATCGCGAAGTCGGTGCACGACAAGCAGGACGCCACCCAGCCGGCGACCACGGAGGACCCACGGCCGCGGCCGCCGGTCCAGGTCGAGCGCGGGACCCCGATCGCGATCGGGTTCGATGGCTCCCTCAACGACGACACCACGGTGCTCCGCGGCTGCCGGATGTCCGACGGGTTCCTCTTCGAGCTCGGCACATGGGCCAAGCCCGTCGGCTCGGCTGGGGCGGGCTGGTCGGTGCCCCGTAGCGAGGTGCTCGCCCGGATCCGCGAAGTGCACCGCCTGTACCGCGTCGTACGCGGCTACTACGACCCGCACGAGTGGCGCTCAGACATCGAGGCGCTCGACACCGGCGTCAAGAACCCCGACGGATCCTGGCTCTACGAACCGCTCGGCGAAGACCCCGTCATCGAGACGCCCCGGGTGATCGCCTGGCCAACCAGCCGCGACTCAGCCATGGCCGGCGCCCTCAACCGGCTCCACACCGACCTCACGAACGGCGAGATTTGGCACGACGGCGGCGCGGTTGCCTCCGAGCACTACGGCAACGCGTACGTGTGGTGGAAGGGCAAGCTCCGGCTGATCCGCAAGGAGAACCCCAACTCCTCCCGCAAGATCGACACCGTCGTCGGCGACGCGCTCGCCCTCGAGGCCCGCGCCGACGCGCTCACGAAGGGCTGGGAAGACCGCCCAGTCGAGGATCTACCTCCGCTCGTCTTCGGACTCTAACCCCAGGAGGTGAGCAGCATGCCGACGCTGATGCAGTATGTGAAGCGCCTCCTCGACAAGATCGACGACCAGGCGGCGTACGCCGCGCCGTTCGAGAAGCGGTACAGCAACGAGTACGTTCTGCCGTTCCTGCAGAAGGAGTACGCCGAGGTCTACCCCGGCCTCATCATCGCCTCGGCAGACGGCCGCACGGTCGACACCCTCATCAACGGGACGCTGTCCCAGCTCGAGGTGCCGAAGTCGGGCACCGCGGGCATCGTGGTCGACGCACTCGGCGAGCGGATGATGCTGGGCGGCATCTCGGCCACCGACAACGACGCGGCCACCAAGAAGCTGCAGGCGGCGTGGGAGGACAACGACCTCGACGTCATGCACCACGAGGCGCACCGCGAAGCCCTCATCGCGGCGCGATCGTTCGGCTCGATCGCCCGGGAGACGGGAAGCGGCGGCCGCGCCGTCGTCGGGATCGAGCACGCCAGCCAGGCCGCCGTCATCCGCCGCCAGTCGGCGCCCTACGACGTCATCGCGTACCTCAAGACCTGGACCGACGAGTGGACCGGCGATGGTGCTGGGCTGCTTCGCCTGGTGGGGAAGGACTACACCCTCGCCGAGAGCGACGAGATGCGCCAGGACCCGAACGGCTCCGACGTCGTCTCGCGCTGGTACGTGGTCGACGAGGACGGCACCGACACCGGGCTCGACTTCGTGCCGGTGGTTGAGTTCGCCCCGCACTCTCGCCTCCTCAAGGAGCCGATCTCGGAGATCGCCCCGATCACGACCCAGGTCGACACCGTCGACCTGGTCGAGGGCCTGATGGTGTTCGCCGGACACTTCGGCGTCGTCCCGATCCGCTGGGCATCCGGGATCGAGGTCCCCCGTGACCCCAAGGATCCCTCCAAGCCGCTGCTCGGCCCCGACGGGAAGCCGGCGATCGGGTTCAACCCCCGGGCAGACCACACCTGGGTCAGCACCAACAAAGACACCAAGTTCGGACAGCTCGAGCCCGCCGGCCTCGCCTCATTCGTGACCTGGGCCGAGCACGCCTCGGCCAAGGTCCGCGCGAAGACGGCGCTCGCGTCCACCTACTTCTCGCTGGACCTCAAGTCGCACATGTCGGCCGAGCTGCTGAAGACCGACGAGGCTCCGATGACCCGGCGCGTACGCCGCATGGGTCAGTTCGGATCCCTCAACCAGTCGTGGCGACGGCTCGGCCAGTACATCCTCGCGATCGAGGACCCCAGCGTGAAGACCCGGATCAAGCCCATCTGGGAGGACCCGGAGACCCGGATCGAGTCCCAGTCGGTCGACCAGTTCCAGAAGCTGACCGCCGCCGGCCTGGGCATCGCGGAGACCGCCGAGAAGGTGCTCGGCTGGGACCCGGAGACCATCCAGCGGGCCGTGGCCGAGGCCGAGGCGATGCGCCAGAAGATCCGCCAGGAGAAGCGCGAGGACACCCTCTCGCCGATGGAGCGGGCAACCCGGGAGTTCCTCAATGTCGCCTAAGGCCTCGGTCGACTACTACCGGCGCCAGCAGAACATCCTCTTCCGACTCCTCCTCGCCCTGCGTCTCGCCTGGCGACAGATGGACCCCAAGGCCAAGTGGCCCGAGCAGTATGCCGAGGACGGCATCGCTGCCCAGATCGCGCTGCTGGTCTCCTCGGCCCAGGTCGCCGCGGCGACGGAGGCCGACGCCTACCTCAACGCTGTGCTCGCCGAACTCGCGCTCGCCGAGGCTAGCGATTCCAAGGTCCTCGCGCCGGCGGCGTTCGCAGGGGTGGCTGGCTCCGGTGTCGCGATCGAGGACGTCCTCGGGATCACCGTCCCGCGTGCAGGGCAGGCCTTCAACCGGCTCCGGGCTACCACTGCACGACGGGCCGACGTCGAGCTGGAGCAGGCACGACGCGCACTCAGCGAGGCAGAGGAGGCGGCCGGCCGGGCCCCCGCCGACCGCCGCGACCTCGCGGACGACGCCGTGCGGCAGGCGCAGCGACGCATCACCGACCTCGAGCTGGTCAATGCCCGCACGACCGAGGAGAACGCGCAGGCCGCGCTCGACGAGGCCGAGACCTTCCTGGAACACGTCGCCAGCACCATCCTCGCCGACACGGCTCGGGCCGCCGAGAAGGCCGCCCTCGCCACCCGCAACGAGGCCGAGGGTTGGGTGCGGATGCTGAACCTGCCGTCCTGTCCCCGGTGCATCGTGCAGGCCGGCCAGTTCTTCCGATGGAACGACGGGTTCGAGCGTCACCCACTGTGCGACTGCAAGCACATCCCGGCCTCCGAGGCGATCGCCGGCGACCTCACCCTCGACGCCGACGCCTACTTCCACTCCCTGAGCCGTGAGGACCAGGACCTGATCTTCGGCCGCGCGGACGCCGAGGCGATCCGGCTCGGCGCCGACATCAGCCAGGTCGTCAACGCCCACCGCGGCATGCAGGTCGCGCAGGTCTTCGACAAGGACGTCGCGATCACCCTCGAGGGCACAACCCGCCGCGGGCTCGCGAACCAAGCGCTGACCACCCGCCGCCGCAACACCGGCGGCACCCGAGAAGCCGGCGCGGCCCCGATCCGGCTCATGCCGGAGACCATCCTCGCTCAGGCCCGGGACCGCGACGACGCGACCCGGCTGCTGGCGCTGCACGGCTACATCCTCTGATTTCCTGCCACCCCGCGCGGCAGGCCTCCGATGACGCGAAGTCACCGGGACCCCAACACAGGAGACGCGATGTCCAACACCACCTCGGAACGGATCCTCCACCCGACCCTGCGGCATCCCCTCACCGGGAAGCCGCTCGAGGCCGTCGGCGTACTGCCGTCCGGCCGCATCGTCTGGCCCATGATGGGCGGCGACCCCAGCAACGACCCGCCGGAGCGCCCCGAGGGCGTCTCGGAGGAGGAGTGGAACGCCCTGGGCGACCCAGGGAAGGCCGCGATCGTGCGTGAGCGCACGGCACGGCAGGAGGCCGAGCGCCAGCTCGCCGCCGCCCGCGCCCGTCCGACCCCGCCGCCGGCCCCGCCTGCTCCCACTCCGCCTGCTCCCACTCCGCCTGCCCCGCCTGCTCCCACTCCGCCGGCTGGCGGGCAGCCCCAGCAGCCGGACATCGCCGCGATCGTCCAGCAGGCCGTCGCCGCGGCGATCAAGCCCTTCCAGGACGCCGAGGAACAGCGTGGGCTCCAGGCCGCCGCCCAGAAGGTGGCCGACGAGGTCACCAAGGCCGCGAAGGACCTGCTCCACGACCCGGCCGACGCCCTCACCGGCATCGACCTCACCAAGGTCGTCAACGAGCAGGGACAGGCCGACCCGGCCAAGATCCAGACCGAGCTCGACGGCCTCATCAAGGCGAAGCCGTACCTCGCCAAGAGCACCCAGCGGTTCGCCCCTCCAGGCATCGGCGGCGGCGCCCCTGCGCAGACCTCCGACGCCGACAAGGTGAAGAACGTCCTGGCCGACATGCAGAAGGTCTCCGGCGTTCGGCTCCCCAGCTCCACCAACTGACCCCCGGAACGGGCGTAGGCGCGAGGCCACGACCACCGGACCACCTCTGGACATCGACCGAAGGAGATTCTCGTGTCCAACTTCGCGCCCAAGCGCACCACCTACGACACCGGTGACAACCGGTGGAACCGGGACGGGATCCGTGCGCGCGCGCACGGCGTCACGGTCACCACGGCCTCGTTCAAGCCCGCCGACATCGCCGCTGACGGACTGGTCAAGTCCGGCTCGCTCGTCACCGCCGCCTCCGGCAAGGGCCTGCTCAAGTCCGACCTCGTGATCAAGGCCGGCGAGAAGCACCTCGTCTCGGTCGTGCACGAGACCACCTGCGACCGGCGCTACCTGCCGGCCGCTCTCACCGCCGCTGAGGAGACCTCGCTCAAGGGCGTCGTCTTCATCAACGGCACCGTCCCGGCTTAGGAGGCCTGAGCATGCAGATCATCGACCTGGTCCCGGACCTGCGTCCGACCATCCTGGCGGCCCGCGAGCTCCGGGACGCGCGGAACTCGCTGGCGCGGTTCCTGCCCTACGTCAACGTGCCGGCGATCACCTACCGGCTGGGCCGCCGCAAGCGGCTCGACCAGACCGTCGCCGTGCGCGCCTTCGGCTCGCCCGCGGTGCCGATCCGCCGCCCCGGCGTCGTCGACGTCCGCGGGGAGCTCCCGGCGATCACCCCGATCGTCAACCTCAACGAGGTCGACCTGAACAACGAGCTGGTGCTCGCCCAGCAGCTCGCTGGCCTCCAGGTCGACTGGCAGCCGGCCCTCACCTCCGGTGCCGCCGCGGTGGCCGTGACCGTGGACAACACCCTCGAGCTGATGCGCGGCCAGGTGCTCTCCACGGGCACCGTCGCCCTGGTGGCCGAGGACGGCACCGAGCACTCGGTGGACTTCCAGATCCCGGCGGAGCAGAAGATCACCGCCGGCGCGCCCTGGGAGGTCGGCAGCGCTGCTGCCGCGGCCGCGGTGTTCAACGACTACGCGGCCGCGCACGAGGTCTACATGGACGTCGCCGGCGACCGCGCCGGTATCGCCCTGACCAGCGAGGGTCTCATCACGATCCTCACCTCGGCCCTGCAGATCATGTACCCGCAGCAGCCGGTCGGGACCGACCAGCTCGGCGCGTACCTGACCAACCGCCGCCTGCCGATCCCGGTCTCCTACGACCGTCGGCTCGAGGACGCCTCGGGCGCCCGCACGCGGGTGTTCCCGGACGGGACCCTCACGTTCCTGCCGGGCAACGAGGACCCGGTCGGCCGCACGGAGATGGGTATCACCCAGGAGGCCGTGCAGCAGACGACCCGGCAGCAGCCCAACGGCCGCCCGGCGCTGTCCGCGGCCGAGGTGCCGGGCATGACGATCGTGACCCTCGGCAACGAGGACCCGGTCGAGCGCGCGGTCAAGGCCGCCGCCGTCGGTCTCCCTGTCCTCCAGGACAAGGACATCGTCATCCTCGACGGCCTGGTGGCCCCCTGATGAGCGCGAAGCTCAAGCAGTCGGTCATCAGCGGCGGGAAGGTCTACCACGCCGGCACCGAGGCCACTGCCGCGCTCAGGAAGGCGATCCCTGCCAAGTTCTGGGACGACATCGACCCGGCACCCACCGGCGACGACGGCGGGGACCTGGCGGAGGTCCGGCAGATGGCCGCGGCCCAGTTCGCCGCGTACGAGGAGACGATCGAGGGTCTCAACGCCCAGATCGACGCCCTCAAGGCGGACAACGACGACCTGCGAAGCCAGGTCGCCGCCCTGTCCAGCAACGGTGCCGACGAGAGCGACGAGCGGTCCGCGACGGTCGACTACGACGCTCTCGACGTCGACGCCCTCAAGGCCGAGATCGACCGGCGCAACGAGGGCCGTGACGACGAGGCAAAGGTCTCCAAGCGTGGCGGCAAGGACACCCTCGTCGCCGCGCTGCGGTCCGACGATGAGGCCGCGGAGTCCTGATGGACAACCCGGCGACCGCACCCCTCCCGGCGTACAGCGGGCCCGCGTCCACCGAGGACCAGCAGTACTGGCTCGACGTGGCGTGGCGCTCGCTGCTCGCTGAGGAGGGGCTCGGCGACCTCGAGGCCCGCATCCAGGCCGACGAGGTCGACGTGGCCACGGTCGTCGACGTCGTCACCGCTGCTGCCCGCCGCGTTCTTCGGAACCCGGATGGGAACCAGGCCGAGGCGGGCAGCATCGACGACTTCCAGGAGTCCTGGAAGAAGGCCGACTCCACCGAGGACGTCTACTTCACCAGCGCCGAGCTGCGCCGGCTCAAGCCCGTCGGCCAGTGGGTCGGCGGGTTCTCCGGATCGGCGAAGTACTGCTGATGGACGTCGAGGGGCTCCCGAGCCGGTTGGCCGCTCGTCTCGCGCGGGGCCGCGCGGCAGCGGAGGCGATCATGCTGTCGCATGCCGTCGTCCGCCGTCGCACCGGCACGTTCACGACCGGCGCCAACGGCCTCGAGGTCCCGGAGTGGATCGTCGTCTACAGCGGGAAGTGCGGCATCAAGACCGGCGGCGGGAAGTCTTCCGGCGGCACGCCGGCGACGACCGAGAGGACCGCAAGGCTCGACATCTCCCGCAGCTCTATGGTCGCCAAGTTCCCCCACGACACGGAGCTGCGCGACGGCGACCTGATCGACGTCGACGCCGGCGAGTCCGCCGGCCTGGTGCTCCGGGTCGTCGAAGCCGACCAGGGCGATCACCGCACCGCGTGCCGCGTCCCCGTCATCCAGGCCGAGCGCCCTGTCGAGTGGGCGGCGTGAGGAGGTCAGGCCGATGAGCATCCGTGTTTCTCACAACCTCGGCGACCTGGTCTCCGACATGAGCCAGGTCGGGCCGATCGCGGTCAAGGACATGCACGGCATCGTCAAGGACGGGGCTCGGATCGGCGGCCTGGAGGCTCGCGCGAACGCGAAGCGGACGGCGGCCGACCACGGCCGGCACTACCCCAGTGCGATCACGTGGGACCGTTCCGCGCGGTCCTACTACGGGTTCGGAGGCGGCGCGATCACGGCCGAGTATGGCCCGGAGACCGGCCGCCGGCAGGGCGGCATGTCGTTCGAGGACGGCAGCCGAAACCAGCCTCCCCACTGGGATCTGGCGAAGTCCGCGCGCCTGGTCGGGCCCGCGATGGCCGGCGAGCTGCGAAGCGCCATGGACGACTGGTTCTGGCCGGCATGACCGACGAATCCGCAGTCGCCACCGCGGCGATCGCCGCGATGAACACCGGCAACCTGGCCGGGCTCGTCTTCGACGTCGACAAGGTCCCCGGCGACCGCGCGTCGGGCGACCTGCCGCCGACGTACGTCACGGTGTCCGTCTCTCGTGAGCAGGCGCCCGGCCCGGCCCGTGCCGGGCGCGACGCCGCCTCCGGGTGGCTGATCGACGCCGAGGTGGTCGCCCAGACGACCTCGAACGTACGCGATGTCAACGACTGGGTGTCGGCCGCGCTCGAGGGCATCTGCCTCACCGTCAACGGCGTGCGGACCACGCCGCTGCGGTCTGCCGGATCGCAGGCCGCCACCAAGGGCGACGCAGTCGGCAGCCCCGCGCAGGGGCTGAGCAGCTGGACCTGCTCGCTCTGATCCACCCACCCGTACGCCCCAAAGGAGCGCCACGATGTCCGAACAGACCACCCAGCCCGACCAGGCCTCGACCGAGCCGCAGATCGAGCCGCGACACGTGCTCGTGCGCATCGACTACGGCGACGTCGTCGTGATCCAG
This sequence comes from Nocardioides sp. NPDC057772, assembly GCF_042798075.1. Lineage (NCBI taxonomy): Bacteria > Bacillati > Actinomycetota > Actinomycetes > Propionibacteriales > Nocardioidaceae > Nocardioides > Nocardioides sp. NPDC057772. Next base: position 19,101 of record NZ_JBHVKN010000011.1, on the reverse strand, counting down.
CCCATCGGGCGCCGCGAGGCCGAGACCCGCCGTCTCAAGGTCCTCGACGAGTCGGCTTACCTGCCTTCCGGCCGCCTCAAGCCCGTCGAGCGGATCCCCGTCGAGAAGCCCTCGGAGGGCGTCGAGACGGCCGAGACCGGCGACCAGGGTGAGGACCAGGGCGACGCCCAGTCGGCCGCTCAGGTCGACGCTGAGACCGCCGCCCAGGCCGCCCCCGCGCCCAAGGGGAAGGCTCCCAAGACCTCCGCCGCCACCGCGGCGAAGAAGACCGACGCCACCCCGGCGCCGGGCTCGACGACTCCTGAGGAGAAGTGAGATGACCCTGCTCCCGATGCCGCCGGCGGAGAAGGCCTACGGCAACGTCCTTTACAAGATCCTGACGGCCGCACCGGCCGCCGCCTCCGGGATCCCGACCCTGGTCGAGGTCAACGCTGGCCTCTCCGCGGGTCTCTACATGTACGGCGACCCGTCGCTGCGCCCCAACCAGAACACCGGCGAGGGCCCGCGCCGCGTGGCGGCCAAGGCGGTCCCGACCGAGTTCGGCACCGTCACCTACCCGCCCGTCGACGTACAGATCTCGTTCAAGCCGCAGGAGCTCGGCACGCCGGGAGCCGACGGCAACGAGGCCTACGAGGCCCTCGAGATTGGCAGCGAGGTGACCGTGGTCGTGTTCTACGGCATCGACGGCCGCACCGCCACCGTGCCCGCCAACGCCGTCGGCGACGTCTTCCTCATGGAGATCGGCGACGTCAAGGGCAAGGGCCGCACCGGCGACGGCGAGTTCGACCACCTCAGCACCATGCTGCAGATGGTCGTCCAGGGCGAGGGCCCGATCAAGGAAGACCACGTCTTCGCCGCGTGACCCGTCGTCCCCGGTCCGCCCTGCCGTGAGGCGGGCCGGGGACCCATCACGGCATCACGGCGGAGGTTCCCATGGCATCACTGGCTGACATGCGTGCGCGCAAGGCTAAGACCGGCAGGGCGATCGCGCCACTGTCCGACGTGGTCGAGATCTGTACCGACCCCGAAGCGTTCGCCGATATGGCTCGGCTCACCGACGAGCTCAACGAGCTCGACGATCGGATGAGGCTCGATGCGCAGAGGCGCTCCGACGGCCCCCGCCGCGTCGCGGAAGGCGACGACCCCGACCCGGAGAACGTCGAGCGGCGGGAGAAGCTCCGCGCCGATCTCGCCGAGGCCCGCGAGCGCGTCAAGGCTTCGCTGGGCAAGCTCAAGATCGAGGCGATCCCCGGCGGCGACTGGGCGCGGTGGAAGGACAACCACCCGCCGCGCGACAACGCGCCCGCTGACGCAATCTACGGTCTCAACCTCGTCGACACCACGGCGCTCCTCGAGGACCTCGACAAGTGGGTCGTTTCCTGGGAAGACGAGCCGCTCGCAGCCGGTGACTGGGAGATGTTCGCGCCCCTGTCCGCCGAGCTGGCGTCTACGGTCCGCGCCGTCGTCTTGCTGCAGGAGCAGGGGCTGAGCGATGCCCCAAAATTGCTGAGCGCTGCGTCGTCGACGTCGACTTTCGGCGGCGACTGACCCTCGCTCGTTCCCTCGGGATATCCGAGAAGGCCTTCAACGGCTGGGCCCCGACCACCACGTACCACTACGACGATTCCGGGCGTCTGATCGCATCTACCGTCGAGCCTGAGTGGGACGACGCGGAGCGCGACAAGATGCTCGGCCTCGAGCTCTACGAGGCGCAGCTTTGCGGCACCTGCGGAGTGCATCCCTCTCGGGCGACCACGGACCACATCTACGACGTCACCGCCGAGCATTGCCTGGTCTGCGCCGGCCTCGCTGTACGCCACCGGCAGTACGGCCTGGCGGACAGCAAGGAGGAGGAGGCGCTCAAGGCGCGGCCCGAGGACGAGCGGGCCTCGATCCGCCGGGACGCGGACGGCCGAAAGCTCTACCTCCGAGAGGTCACCCCGGAGGAGGCGGCCCGGCTCGTCGCGGAACGTGCTGCCGCACCCGTTCCCGCTGCATCACCGGCGCCTCCGGCCGCATCCAATGGGCCGCGTCGGGCCGCCGAACCACCGAAGGAGGGGTAGATGGGCACTCGCCTCGAGCGGGTCGTGCTGGAGATGGACGACCGGCTGTCGACCCCGATGGCTCTGGCCGCGTCGAAGACGGCTCTGCTGCGTCGCGAGCTCGACGGGCTGAACGGCACCTCGACGCGCGCGTCGGCGTCTACCAGCCAGCTGGGCCGCGATGTCGATAAGGCGGACTCGGCCTTCAAGCGCGCCACACCCAACATCGACCTTTACTCCGGCCGGCTGCGGCTGGTCGCGGAGGCCGGGCTCGGCCTGGGGCCGTCCATCCTGCCCGTGATCGGTGCACTCGTCCCCGCCGCGTCCGGTCTCGCCACGGGGATGGCCGGCGCCGCGGCCGCGGCCGCCGTCACCGCGCTCGCGTTCTCTGGTGTCGGCACCGCGCTCGACGCGCTCAACCAGTTCCAGCTGCAGCCGACCGCCGACAACTTCCTGGTGCTCCAGCAGGCTATGGACGAGCTCGGGCCCTCCGGTGAGAACCTCGTCCGCCACCTCGACTCCATCAGCGGAGAGATCGAGACCCTGCAGCGAATCTCCGGCAACAATGCATTCCCTGGGGTGACCGAGGGGCTCGACGAGATCCTCACTCTGATGCCGCGTGCTCAGAGCGTGGCCGCTGAGTTCGCGACCCGGATCGGCGATCTCGCGGCCGACGGTGGCGCGTCCCTGGCTGGCGACGACTGGGAGGAGTTCTTCGGCTTCCTCGAGACCGACGCCGCCCCGGTCTTCGACCAGCTCGCTCGCGCCTCCGGCAACGTCGCCCTCGGGCTCGCCAACATCACCGTTGCGCTCGCTCCGCTGTCGCGCGACTTCGCCGGCGGCATGCTCGAGGCCTCCCGCTCCTTCGCCGGTTGGACCGCCGAGAGCGAGAACTTCGAGGACTTCATCGACTACGTCCGCGAGGTCGGCCCCCAGGCTGTCGACTTCCTCGACTCGCTCGCAGCGTCGGGCGTCGCGGTCGCGCAGGCCGTCGCCCCCTGGGGCTCGACCGTACTGCCTGCCGTGACCGTCCTCCTGGACCTGTTCACCGCGGTCGCCGGCTCCCCGATCGGACCCGCCCTGACCACGGCCACCCTGGCCATGCTGGCCTTCAACAAGGCAGCCACCGCAGGGCAGGCCATCATGGGCCGCGTCGGCCCCGCATTCGGCAGCGCACGCGCCTCGATCGGGCAGATGCGCGCCGACCTCGGGACCGTCGCGAGCGGGTGGGTCCTCGCGTCCTCGGCGACCGACGCCGAGTCCAAGAAGATGGCTGCCGCCACCGACCGGCTCAAGTCCAACATGGCCACCATCGGCAAGGGCGCGGGCGTCCTCGGTGCCGTCGGTGTGGCCGCCTCGGGCGCCGCGGCCGGGGTTGGTCTGCAGAACACCGCAATGCTCGGGCTCGCGGGCACCATGGCCGGGCCGTGGGGCGCCGCAGCTGGCGCCGGCGTCGGCCTCATCCTGGACTTCAAGGCCGCCCAGGACGCCGCGGCCGCCTCGGCCAAGGAGTTCTCAGCCACCCTCGACGCCCAGTCCGGCGCCCTGACCGACTCGTCGACCAGCTGGATCCGCGACCAGTTCAAGCCCGCCGACCTCGCCGCCCTCGACGAGGCCGGAATCGGCGTCAACGAGCTCACCACCGCCGTGCTCGGCGGCACCGACGCCTACAAGAAGTTCGCCGACGCGAACAACCTGCAGACGACCACGAACGGCATCGGCTGGCTCACCCGCGACGGCGCCGACGAGGCGTCGATCAACATGTACAAGCTGGCCACCGCGGTCGACGACGGACAGACCGCGTTCGAGCTCCTCGGGCCTGAGATCGACAGCACCGCCGACTCGGCCGGCGCGGCCGTCTCCTCCCTCCAGGAGCTCACGGCCGCCCAGCAGGCGCAGACTCAGGCGTCCCTCGCCGGCATCGACGCGGGCACCGCGTACGGTGGCGCGCTCGCCAAGGCCGGCAAGCAGGCCGAGACCTCCGAGCAGGGCTTCAACAAGTTCACCGAGGCCGGCCGCAACAACCGCACCGCGATGACCCAGCTCGTGAGCGCCTACAACGCGCAGGACCAGGCGACGAAGAACAGCGTCAAGGGCTACCAGGACGCCCGCCGCGAGATCGCCGAGCTCGGCCGCGGCATGGGCCTCACCAGCGGACGGATCCGCGAGCTGCAGGCCGGCCTCGAGAAGCCCGCCGCCCTGCGGGTCAACACCGCCGAGGCACAGGCCGCGATCAGGGCGGCCCGCGACAGCTACAACGGCCTCCCGAGCGAGGTGCGGACCCACCTGCGTACGGCGGGCGTACCGACGACCAACGCCCAGATCGACGCCCTGGTGGCCAAGTACAAGCTGACCGAGAAGGAACGCCGCGCCCTGGTGACTCTCAAGGACTCGGCCTCGCTGGGTCTTGGGAACATCATCAACCTGATCCGGGGCATCCAGGATAAGTCGGTCACCGTAACCACGACTCACGTCATGCGCACCGTCGAGCAGACGGCCGCGATCAACCGCGAGCGAGCTAACGGCGGCTTTCAGGAGAACGGCCGCCTCGCCTTCGCCGACGGCGGCTACGGATCGGACGGCCGCTACTACGCCCGCGAGCCGATGCTCATCACGGGCGGCGCGAACATCCTGTGGGGCGAGAAGGAGACCGGCTGGGAGGCCTACATCTCGGGCAAGCCCAGCGAGCGGGAGCGCAACCTCCAGATCCTCTCCATGGCGGCCGATCGCCTCGGAGCGCTGGTCATCCCGGCTGCGGTCGGCCGGATCACCGCCTATGCCGCCGGCGGCACGACCGGCAACGCCGGCCCACGGCGTAGCTGGGAAGACGGCCCGGTCTACACCGCGCTGTGGCAGTCCAGCCGCTACACCCCCAAGGCCTCGCTCATCGCCGGGATGACCGAGAAGCAGCTGATCCGCCTGGGCAAGGAATTCGACAACATCTCGCTCAAGGCGCTGACTCGGTTCGGTCGCAGCATCGAGCGGGCCATCAGCCTCAAGGAGAAGGAGCTCGACCGGTCCAAGGAGACCCTCGACCTCTGGACCAACAGGCGCGACCAGCTGCAGGACTCGGTCCGGTCCTCGCTCACCCGCGACTGGCAGGGCAGCGGCAACCAGGACGTCTGGGCAGTCGGCGCACAAGAGGGCACGGTCGCGTACGCGAACCAGCAGTGGCAGCAGCAGAAGTCTGACGCCAAGGAGCTGGCCAAGGCGATCGAGCAGCTCCGGGACAAGGGCGCGGGCGACGCGTTCATCGCCGAGATCCTCTCGAGCCCGGACCCCCTCGCCGCAGCCAAAGCGTTCGCCGCCGAGTCGAAGACGTCTCTCATGAGCAGCCAGAAGCTGTTCACCGACGCCACCCGCTACACCAACGCCGCCGCTGCCGCCGGGGGCGCGATCTACAGCGACGAGATCCGCGCGGCGACCCGGCAGATCCAGGGCATCCGCGACGACATCAAGGACCTCAACGGGCTGCTCAAGAAGCAGCACAAGGAGGCCGAGGAGACCCGAGACCGAAACAGCGCGTCGAAGTCGGCGGCCCGAGGATCGAGGAGCAGCAAGAAGCGATGAACGCGCAGATCACCCTCGACGAGCTGAACTGTCTTCCGCTCGACACCCGCGGCGCCCTGGCCCGTGACGGCTACTACCTCGAGGCGTCGGCGGATGGCACGACCTGGAGCAACGCTGAGGCGATCCTCGCCGCGGTGACGGCCGCCCAGTACAACGGCGCCAGCTACGAGGTGACCGGGTGGGAGGGCAATGAGGTCCAGCTGCACCTGCGGATCACCGGCGTCGACTCGGCGGCGCTTGCCATCGGCGCCGCAGAGCTTGTGAAGGTGCTGCGGCGGGAGACGATGAAGTCGCTCACGTACATCCCGCCGGACGGCACCGCCCCGCCGACGGTGTGGGACGTGCTGGTCGCGACCTGGGACCACCAGTTCGACGACTTCGAGGAGAACCGGCCGCGTCGCTCCTACCTGGTGTCGCTGTGGTGCAAGCCGTTCTCCCGGTCGGCTGAGCTGGTGTCCATGCCTGCGGTCGCGATCGCGGCCGTCGCACCCACGGTCAACGGCATCGACAACTGCTCGGCGACCACCGGCTGGACGACGGGAACCAAGCGGGTCTCCCGGATCAACCTGATCACCAACGGATCGTTCAGGTACGGCATCCAGGGCTGGGGCAAGGGCGCAAACACGGACCGCGTCGTGTGGGACTCCAACGGCATGCGGTGGGCGGTCAGCGACCGTGACGCCGGCCGCTCGCACGTGAACTACCTGACCCCGATGCAGGTCGTCGCCGGCTCGTCCTACCGGATCCACATGCGGATCTACCAGGCGATCCCGACGACCGCGCTCGGGGTGCTGATCCGCTGGTACAACGCCGCCGGCGCACAGATCGGGTCGGACGCCAGCAACGTCCTCACGGTCGGCCTGGGCGTCGACGGCTCCTGGCGGACCCTGTCGACGGCGCGGACCGCCCCAGCTGGTGCGGTCACGATGAACGTCTTCCCGTTCGCTCAGTACAGCGGCTCGTCGGGATCGGCGTACTCCAGCCTGAGGGACGTCCACGTCGAGCTGGAGTCGACCTGGACGGGATCGGTCTTCGACGGCGACCTCGAGGTGCTCGAGTCGACCACCGAGTACGTGTGGTCTGGCGCTGTCGGTCGCTCGATCTCCTACGCCCTCACCCCGGCACCGGTGACGACCTCGGGCGGCAAGATCCGCGTCACCGGGTATGGCGGCCGCCCGCTGTCGGTGTCTCGCGCGGGCGGGATCGACCTGTCGACGGCCGACTACCTGCGGCTGCGGGGCACGTGGGCGGGCTCGCTGAGCCTGAACGTGACGGTCCCCGGCGTTGGGTTCGCCCCGGCGATCGCGCCCCGGCTGGTCATCCGCTCCGGCTCCGCGTTCGACGCCTACTTCCCGGTCCAGGCCGACTCGATCACCGCATTCTCGCTCTCGACCAACGCAGGCTCGGCGTCGAGCCAGTCGGCGACGCTCGAGGTCGACCAGGTCGACACCTCCACCGGGCTGCCGCTGACCGGAACCGGCCGCAGCGGAGATTTCCAGGCCAAGGCGTACGGCACGATGCCTGCTGAGGCTGCGATCACGGTGGAGAACACGGCCGATCTCGGTCGCATGGTCCTGCTCTACACCCGCCCGTCCGCGCTCGCGTTCGACCCGGCGCTACGTTCGCGGCGCACCGCCGGAACGTCTGCTGTGAACGCGGCGGCATCGAACATCTCGGGCTTCACCGAGGCGCTCGCCACAACACAGGACGCGGCGGTCACGTGGGAGCTCGACGCCGCCGATCTGCCCGCCGCCTCCTATCTCCTGGCGGCACGCCTGACGGCTGCTGGGCTGACGTCGGGCAGCGGCTACACGTTGAACTGGCGCGCGGTCACGGTGCTCGACGGGGCCACCGAGACGACCATCCACACCGGCAGCCGGGTCATCAAGGCCGCAGCGACGACGTACGGCAGCGGCACGGGAGAGCGCATCACGGAGATCGGGCTGCTGAGCTTGCCGACCATGAACGTGCTCACTTCCGGAGACGCCTCCGCGAAGGTGCGGCTGCAGCTGTGGGTCACCGGTGGCGGCGCCTGGAACCTCGACGAAAGCTGGATCTTCGACACCGACAAGGGCGACCTCACCGTGGTCGAGCCCGTCTCGCCGCTCCACCGCCTCACTGTCACGCCGGCGTCCGCTGATCGTCCGGTGCAGACCTACCTGGCCGAGCATGAGCCGAGCCCGGGCGACATCACCGCCCGCGACGTCAGCGGCGACGTCATCGGCTGGTCGGCCCACAAGGTCGACCCGCGTGACGGAGACCTGACGATCTACATCGCCACCCTGACCAGCAGCCCCAACCTGTCCGCAGAGCTCGAGTACTTCCCGAGATGGGATGTGTACGCCGCCCCGATCGAGATCCAGGAGGAGGCGGCGTGACCCCGCAGATTCGCGTCGGAACCACCTGGCTCTCCGGGCTCGGGCCCTGGGGCGATCTCGTGATCGACCACCGCCTGTGGGGCGGATCCTGGGAGATGACGTGGGGCATGACCTCCAAGCGGCGCCACCGTGACCTCATCGCCGGCGCTCCCGTCGCAGCATGGCTGGGGCCTCGCCCCATCTGGCGGGGCACCCTCCTTGAGCCCGACCCTGGCTCCGGCGACTTCGTCGCCGAGGGCCTGTGCAGGCAGGCCGAGACGGTCCCATGCCTGACCGCGGCCGGCGAAACGACCAGCACTCCGAACGTTGCCATCGACAACGGCATCACCAGGGGCTGGCTCAACTGGGCCCGAGCGTTCTCCATCTCGTCTGCGCCGCTGGTGGAGGGTGACACGACCGACAATCTCAACTCCCTCGACGATCTCCTCGCCGCCCACGGCGAGGACACCGGCCGCTACTGGACCATCGACCCGCGCGCCATCATCCATGAGCCGCTGCACCGCAAGGGAATGACGCCGGCCGCTGGATTCTGGGACGTTGTGCTCGCCGATGGAGACCGCATCGGCACCTCCGAGGAGAAGCTCGCCGGAACGATCGTCGCGCGCTACGTCGACAAGAACGCAGGCGGGGTGCGCAAGACCGTCGTCGTCGGCTCTGCACGGCCTGTGAAGAAGGTCGACCTGACCAACCGCGGGCCCATCACCGCCGCCAAGGCGACCGCGACCGCCCAGATCATCCTCGACGAGGCCGCGGCGCAGGTCGGGCTCCTGGGGTCCTTCGAGGTCACCCGGAACCAGATCATCGGCCACCCCAACCTGGCCATGGTGACCGCGTCCCACCGGTTCCGTCTCCGCGGCCAGCACGACCCGGCCGGGCTCAACGCCTCGCCGGTGATCACTGGCGACCAGTCCCGCTGGACGGTCGACGAGGGCAAGGTGCTGATCACGCCGGTCGGGGCACCGCAGCGCGACCTCGAGTCCATCATCGAGCAGGCGGGAGCCGCGGCATGAGCTGGGACGGGCGAAGCGGCGGACCCATCGCAGGATCGGCGACCGTCACGATCTCGAACGGGTCGGGGACGATCACGCACGGCAAGAGCACCGCGCCCCTGTTCGCGGCCGCCGCTGTCTACACCTCGTCGTTCTACGTCGCGTTCGTGCCGGAGTACACCGCCACGACGCTGACCGTCTCGCTGCGCCAGGTGACCAATGGCGCGAACGCGCCGGACGGCACTTACCCCATCCGCTGGTGGGGTGTCTGGGCCTGATGCCCAGACACCCTGCCGCGGATCCACACGACCCCGTCGCGACCCGTCGGGGCCCATGCCCGGAAGGTCCGCCATGACCGATGCTCCGACCCTGGGTGAACTGGTCCGCCGGCTCGCAGACATCACCACCCAGCTGACCGACATCACCATTCAGCTGCGCAACGACTTCGTGCGCAAAGAGACCTACGACGCCCATCGCGAGGTGACCCGCGTCGAGCTCGACGAGATCAAGGGTGACATCGTCGACCTGAAGCGGAAGAACGAGACCGACCAGTCCTGGCGACGCTCGACGTCGGTGGCCGTCGCGATCGCAGTCATCGGCTGGGTCCTCACTATCGCTCTCGCTATCGCCGCACTCGTCTGGAAGTGAACCGATGAGACTGTTCCCCGCGACCCCGCCCAACATCAGCGACCGCACCGTCCGCTGGGCCTGGATCTTCGTCGGGATCCTGGCCGGCGCTGTGGTTGTCGGCATGCTGGTCTGGCTATGGAGACTCTCTAGCGACAGCGAAGCCGACGATCGTGCCATCGCCAACCTCGAGGCAGACCGCGCCAAACTGAGCAAGCGGCTCGACGAACAGCAGCAGACCTCCGCCGAGCAGATGAGGGCCTCGATCGCACTTGCCGAGCAGGTCAAGAGGCTCGGCGGCAAGCCTGTCGTCGAACCGGGCGAACCAGCCGCCCCGATCCCTCCCCTCGGCCCGACGCAGGCCCAGGTGAACACCGCGGTGTCGGTGATCTGTGCAGGCTCACGGTCCGCCTGCCGTCCGACCGACGCGCAGGTCAAGACCACGCTCAGGGCGATCTGCGGCGACTGCCGAGGCGAGGACGCCAAGCCCCCGAAGGACGGCGAAGACGGCGAGGATGCTACGCCCGAGCAGATCGACGCCGCGGTCGCACGGCAGATCGACGCGGCGATCGCGCGGCACTGCGGCGAGGACGGATGCCGGGGGCCTGGGCCGACCGACCAGCAGATCGACGACCGGCTCGCCGCGTACTGCGGAGCCGGGAACTGCCGAGGCCAGGACGGCCGCTCCGTCGAGTCCGTCGCCTGCGAGCAGGGCACCGGCCGCTTCACCTTCACCTACTCCGACGGCTCGACGCAGACCATCGAGTGCTTCCCGGCCGGTGGCGTCGGCTAACCCCACCTGAGAGTTAGTGGCGGCCCGACGCCGTCGCCTGGTCGTTGCAGGGCGCCGCTCTGGGACGCCGGTTCCGCTGTCCGCGCAGGTGTGCGTGGACTCGGGCCTTGCCAGAGGTTCGCGACCCTCCGACTGGATTCCCCAGCCTACCCCCGATCTCGACCCCCACGCGAAGGGATGCGCGCGGGGGTCGAGCTGCATCCCGAGCATCCCCAGGAGGATCCATGACCGAAGAGCAGATCGAGCGCGAGAACCTGGACCCACCCTTCTACCCGATTGCCGACCCAGACGCTCCCGAGATGCCCGACTGGGACGGCGTCGAGCCGGAGGGTGACCAGCAGCCAGACGCGGGTGACGAGTGATGGCCCGCTCGCAGAACGGCTGGACGGTCTTCGACTCCGCGCCGGCCGCCACAACCCCGTACATCACCGGCCGCGTGCGTCCGGGCGACGTCGACGTCATCTTCACCTACCTTGGCAAGCGTTTCGACACCGAGGTCGAGCGTATCCGTAAGGACTGGTCCTGGGGCTGGGCAAAGCGGAACGTACGCGGCTCAACGTCCACGATCAGCAACCACGCCTCGGCCACGGCCCAGGACTTCAACGCTCCGGCCCACGTACTGGGCAAGCGCGGCACCTTCAGCAGCAAGCAGGCCGAGCGGATTCGCGCGATCCTCAGGGACCTGGAGGGCGTCGTCCGCTGGGGAGGTGACTTCAGGAACCGGGCCGATGAGATGCACTTCGAGATCATCGCCAACGCGGCGACCGTCAAGCGCGTCGCTGACAAGATCCGCAACGGCACGCTCACCCGTCCGGCCGCTCCGGCCTGGAAGCCGAACCCCGCGGTCAAGTCCGACCTGGACATCATCCAGCAGCAGTTCCAGATCGTCGCCGGACTGCGCGAGGGGAAGATCGCCCGCTACAACGGCATTGGCCTGATCCAGAAGGCGCTCGGCATCACGATCGACGGCTACTGCGGCGAGAAGACTATGAACGCCTGGGCCGCGCACGAGCGCAAGAAGGGCGGCACTGGCCGGACGACCACGCCGGACATGAAGTCCCTGAAGGCGCTCGGCCTCGCTGGGAACTTCGTCGGCCCGCAGGCGACCGACCCGGCGCCACCGCAGCCGCCCGCCAAGGTCAAGGCCCGGATCGGGATCCACAACGTCTACGTCAGGCGCGCCGTCTCCGAGGTCAACCGCACCTACTCTGCGCTGCTCGCGAAGCACCGGCCGCACGCGGTCCTGCTCCAGGAGACCGCCCAGATGTACGGCAAATGGAGCATCCCCGGCTACCGCGCCATCCAGTTCCGCCCGAAGCGCCTGCACGAGGACCACGTCATCGAGACGTCGAGCAACACCGTGCTCGTCCGCAACGATGTCGCAGTGGGGCTCCGAGAGCTCCTTGACCTGTCCGAGACGTGGAAGGGCCCCAAGGTCGGGGCCATGCACGACCCCCGCGCACCGCTGGCGGTCACGATCTCGGTAGAGGGCAAGGACCTGGACCTCCTCGACGTCCACGGCCCGTTCGGCCGCGACGCCGTGGCGGAGTTCAACGCGGCCGTCGCCGCCTGGATCAAGGCATCCTCGAACCCTGCCGTCGCCGGCGGTGACTACAACGAGACGTTCGCCACGGTCATGGACCGGGTCGCGGGCCCCGCTGGTGCCGTGGTCGACGGCAAGGCGCCCGACATGGTCGCGTTTAAGGGAGCCAAGAAGGTCGGTTCCGCAAACCTGGACCGCCAGGGCTCGGACACACACGACTTCAAGATCTTCGACTTCGAGATCTGATGAACCGCGCCCGCGAGATCTGGCGCGATGTGCTCTGGCTCTACACGGCGCTCAAGCCGTTCCGCCGTCCACGATCCCGTGGCCGGCTCTCTCGCGCGGCCGGCGACCACCGGCCGCGCCCGTAACGGGAGGACTGCACCCATGCAGAAGCTCATCGCCTTCATCCACAAGCTCGTCCTCATCTTCAACAAGCGCACCATCCGCACGGTCGTACAGCTCGTGCTCGGGTTCGCGATCGGCGCCCCCATCGTGCTCGGGCTGCTTCCGGCCGACCAGGCGACCTCGGCCCAGATCGTGGAGATCCTCGCCGTCTGTGCCGGCATCACCCGGGCGTGGAACCTCCTCGAGGACCGCGGCCTGATCCCCGCCTGGCTCAAGGACGACGACCCCCAGGGCGTCGTACGCATCCCGCTCGCAGCTGTCACCGACCTGAAGGATCTGCACACCAAGGTTGACGCCCTCGCGGCCGCACAGCGGGAGGCACGGCCGGCTCGGAAGAACAGCCAGGTCACGGTGCACGTGGACGACAACTTCTCCAGCACCCTCACCAGAGCGGCCGACGCGGCCGCGGAACTCAGCGCCAAGCTGGGCAACGACGACGTTCGCCGAGGTGACGTGTAGATGGCGGACCTTCCCGCAGAGGTCGGGTTCCTCACCCTGACCGGATCGGTCGTCGAGGGCCTCGCCGACTCGGTCGATTTCGGCAACCAGCCCGATGCGGTCGTCGCCGAGGCGACCATCGTCATCACCCCTGAGGGGTTGCCGCCCCAGCGACCGTACGTCGTCGCGCCGATCTCGGAGACCATCGTCTACCCCCGCTCGGTCGTGTGCAGGCTCATCAACGGCGTGCTCTACGGCCCCGATGACGGCTCTCAGCCGGTTCCAGGCGAGCCGACACCGGCCGCACCTGGGGTGCGACTCATCGCCCCGAACCAGGCCGCCCTCGACTACACCGGGTGGCGGTGGGTCGCGAACCTGTCGCCATCTGGCGACCCGGCGGCCAAGTGGCGGCCGTTCACGATCGCGTTCACCGGCGTCCCCGGCGACTCGATCACTCTCGCCCAGGCAGCGATGCAGCAGACCGCCGTCAACGCCGCGGCCCAGCCCGTGACGTGGATCGTGGAAGGGACCGCGATCCCGCCCGCCGCGCGTCCGAACGAGTTCCTACTCGACGTCGCCGCTGACCCCTGGTTCCTCTACAAGATCGCGCCCTAGGAGGCTCGCATGGCAACCCTGATCCCGATCGGCGCTATCACGGGTGGCGGCACCGGTGGCCCGGTGTCCGCTGGCGACATCACCGACGCGACCGCTGTCGGTGTAGCCCTGGTCACCGCCACCGATGCGTTGGCAGCGCGTAACGCGATCGGCGCGACCGATCTGGCCGTCGGCACCGGGCCGGATGACGCCAAGGCGGGCGACTGGGTCCCTGACGTCGCGGAGGTCGAGGGACTGGCCGCCGCGCTCGGCGAGAAGGTGGACACCACTGCGGCGGTCCTGAAGACCCAGATCTTCGCCGGCCTGGACCTCTCCACGGACCGCACCGCCGAGGAGGTGACTGCAGCCCTCGCGGACGCGACAACCGCCGCGGCCGGAACCGTGGAGCTCGCAACCACCGCTGAGACCACGGCCGGCACCGACGCCACCCGCGCCGTCACCCCCGCAGGCGTGGCCGCCTCCGTCGCCGCCGCAGCGGAGCAGCTGCAGCCGATCCTCTCGGGCGCACCGGTTGGCCGGTTCCGAGGGTTCCTGACCGCCAACCCGCCGCTCGTCGACCTCGTCGAGGGCGACTGGTGGTTCCTGATCGAGGCCTGACATGACGATCACCGGCTACCGCTTCACCTCCGGCGTCATCAGCCCTTTCTACGGGGCAGGCGGCGCCGACGTCGTCCCCGACCGCAACCAGCTCGTGCGCGGCGCCTACATCCCAGGCGCGGCCACCACCGGCCCCCTGCCGGGAACCCAGTTCGCCCAGGTCGAGGCCGGCGCATCAGGCCGCATCACCATCAGCGAGGCCAATGCCACGTTCGACGGGTACGAGTTCTGGGGACAGGTCTACGTCATCGCGACCGGCGTCACGTTCCGCAACTGCATCTTCCGTGGAGCCGATCCGTCCTCGACCTCCACCACGCTCGAGCAGAACAACCCGCGCGGCATCATCCGCGCGTATGGCAACTCGAGGCACTTTGTCCTGGAGAACTGCCGCATCGACCCAGACGCCTGGCTCACCCAGCGCGGCCGCACCTACCGGTACGTCGACGCGGTCGGCATCCACGGAGGCGACTTCGAGGCTCGCTGGTGCGAGATCACCAACGTCGCCGATGGAGTCAGCCACGTCGCGCCCACCATCACCGCCCGGGCGGCACAGTTCACCGACATCGACCGCTGCTGGATCCACCGCGCCGCGTTCGTCAACAACTGGACCGGGATGTCCGGGGGCCAGCCGCACGCCGACGCCATCCAGGCGCACACGGGCAAGAACGTCACCATCCGCGGCAGCATGATCGGCGGGATCCGCAACACCGCCGGCTACCTCGACTGGGGCTTCGACGGACCCGACAACGCCGGCAACCTCGGCGGCCGACCGACCACCGCTGACGGGCTCGGCAGGAACGCCGGCGAAGACTTCGCAAACGCCGGTCTGATGCTCAAGCAGGAGGTCGACGACAGCGCCGACAACCGGCTGGAGAACTGGACCATCGAGGACAACTTCATCGCGGGCGGCGCCGCCTCCCTCAACATGGCCTACAACTCCGCCAGGCCCACCCAGCAGTTCGCGTCCTTCGCCGTACGCCGCAATCGGTTCTTTATCCGCGGCGTCAGCGACGGCGTCTACCTCTGGGACAACGTCCTCACCGGTGCAGGCACCGGGCCCTACATCATCCGGTCCGCAGCCAACACCCTGGCGACCTTCGCCGACAACACCCTCTGGGACCCCGAGGCCGGCGACACCGGCGCAGCTGTCCCGTTCACCAACGGCTAGGAGACGACATGACCGTCGAGCTGAGCAGGCTCAACACCTTCGAGGGCGGCACCGCCGGCGGGAACATCACCGTCGCAAACTCTGGTGGCACGTCTGGTGACGCGTTCTCCTTCATCCTCTTCAACAACGCCTCCGTCGGGGCGGCCGGCAACAGCGCGATCACCTATCTCGCCTCCGCCGCTGTGCTCGGCACCCTCGGATGCCACTTCAACTCCAGCGGCACCAGCGCCTCCTACCTGCGCTGGGACATGAGCGGCACTGGGCCGTACGCGTTTGTCTCAGCCCGGATCAAGTCGTTCCCGGGAAACCCCTCGGCAGCGGTGCCGATCCTCGAGCTGCGCTCGGCGTCCCTGGCCTCCGCGTTCCTCACGATCCGCACCGACGGCACCGTGCGGATCAACGACCGCACCAACGCCGGCATCACCGCCTCCACGTCCCCTGCGCTCACCCCGGGGGCGTCCTACACGTTCGAGTTGTCCTCCGCGCCAGGGACGACAACCACCAACGGGTACCTGGCGATGACCATCTACAACGCGGATGGGTCGGTCTTCCACACCTGGTCGTCCTCGGCCGTCAACTCCGGGGACCAGCCGATCGCGCAGGCCCGTATCGATGCACCCCTGAGCACGTCCGGGTGGGCATCTGGGCTCGACATCGACAACTGCCGTGCCGCGCTCGCATCCGCGGATACCGACTGGCTCGGCCCGTTCAACCCGGCCACCCCGCCCAACGCGTCCGCCGCGGCCACCGCTGGCACCGCGATCATCGACGCCTCCGCCTCTACTGGATCGGCCCTCGACTTCGCCATCGAGTTGCTGTCCGGTCCGCCCGACTCGGGGGTTCCGACTCTGATCAGCGAGGGGAAGTGGTGGGTTCCTCAGCCAGCCGACACCGACGCGGTGTGGCGCGTCACGGTCACCGACACGACGACCGCCCTCGAGGACACGGTCGACGTCACGGTCCCGCACCTGACGACCGAGACGTCGTTGATGCCGACCCTGCGCTACTTCGACGGCGTGACGATCCAGACCGTCTAGATGCGGCGGCCCCTCCCATCAAGTGACTGGGAGGGGCCGCCTCTTCCAATCTGGCGGCACCTGCCCACGCCGGGGCAGATCTACGCCAGAGGAAGCCTGAGCTACCGGAACGTCCACGGCCCTGGCTCGGGATAGTTCCCTCCGCCGCACATCGGCGGCTCCTCGGCGACCTTGCGCAGGTCGCAGGGAAAAAACCACTTCAGTTCCGGAGGCTGGTCGGCGTAGCGAGAGAAGGTGACCAGCCCCTTCCACGACAACGCAGACGGCTTGCCGTCGATGTGCTGCCAGCCGACCAGGAGGCCGGGCCAGGCGGGGAGAGGGGTGACTCCGCGGCGCAGGATCCAGACGAGACGTGGCTCGATCGGGTACCAGTTCTCCACTCAGCGATCATAGAACACATGTTCGAGTAGCCTCCTTGGCCCGGTCCTCGGGGACCCCGCAGATGCGAAGGCAAGTCGCGGCCACGGCGTGCAGTTCCATGGGTGTGACGTCGTTGTCGGCCGCCCGAGTGCGAACCACGCCCTCGACCTGCTGGATGATGAGCTCGCCGAGCTGTCTCTGGCTGATCGAGCCATTCACAGCGTCGGAGGCGCACGCGGCTGCGAGCGCTCCGTAGGCCCGTCGCAACTGCTGGCGGGCTGCCTGGTACTCGTCGCAGACGTCAGTGCTGGTGACGTCCGGATGTGTCGGCAGTGCCCCGATGTTGTGGGGCAGTTCCGCGAGCACCTGGGCGTCGCGGTACGCCAGCGTGTAGAGCCGCGCCTCGGGCCCCGCGACCTGGGCGAGGTCGTCGAGGCTGTCGAGCGTCGGACGGACGGTCTTCTCCAGGAGCTCGCCGAGGATCTCGTCCTTCCCGGCGAAGTGGTAGTAGAGCGATGCCTGCCGGATCCCGACCTCGTCTGCGATCTCGCGCGTCGACGTTGCCGCGAAACCACTGCCGGTGAACAGGCGGGCGGCCGCGTCGAGGATCTGCTCACGAGGGGCCAACTCGGAGCGGTCCGGGGTATGCCGCGGCCGGCCAGGTCGTGATGCGGTGTCCCGCGCTATGTTCATCGCTCGGCCCTCGTCGTCGGAAGATTGACGGCCCCAACCGAAACGCGTTCGGTCGCCTCGACCAGGGCCACCCCCGACTTCACTGGACACACGGGGACGCGACATCGGCATAACCGGGGACATTTTCGTGCTACAAACGTCCCCATGCGCAACGAGCGGCTGGCGGCCGCCATGAGAAGCGCCGGCGTCAGCCAGGTTCGACTGGCCTACGAGATCGACGTCGACCCCAAGACCGTTGAGCGATGGATCGCTCAGGGGCGAACGCCGCACCCACGCCGCCGCGCGGCCGTCGCGGCGCTGCTCGGCTGCGAGCAGAGTCAGCTATGGGATGTCCAGGTCGAGCACTCCGACGCGATCGCCCCGGAGGTCGTCGCGCTCTACGCCCACCGCGCCGACACGCCGAAGGAGCTCTGGCTGAACCTGCTCACGTCGGCGCAGCGCGATATCTGGCTGCTGGCCAACGCGAGCCTGTTCCTGCCCGAGGAGAACCCCGTCGCGATCGAGATCCTGCGGAAGAAGGCGGCCGCCGGCGTGCGGGTGCGGATCCTCCTCGGCGACCCCGACAGCCCCGAGGCCGAGCTTCGCGGTGTGGAGGAACGACTCTACGACGCGATCCCCGGCCGGATCCGGATGGCCATCGCCTACTACCGGCCGCTGCTCGGCGAGCCGGGAATCGACTTCCGCCAGCACACCACGACGCTCTACAACAGCATCTTCGTCTTCGACGACCAGATGCTCATCAACCAGCACATCTACGGCGCGTACGGCTACATCGCGCCAATCCTTCACCTCCGCCGCATGCCAGGTCACGACATGTTCGAGACCTACGAGCGCAGCTTCGAGCGCGTCTGGGAGACCTCCCGCCCGATGTCATAGGGCGTCAGGCGTGACCACCTTCGTGAGCGCCTCGACGACGGCCGCCGTGTCCTCGAGGCCGGGCAGGACCATGGCGGCGCCGGCGTCGCGCAGCTCGTCCATGCTGTCGCTGCCGGTGGCCACCGCGATGACTCTCGCCCCGCCTCGCTGGCCGGCGAGGACGTCGTTGATGGTGTCACCGATCAGGACTGTGTTGAGCTCGATGAAGTCGACGTCATACTTCGCCGACGCGCGCTGCTGAGCGACTCCGACGAGATCCCAGCGCCTGGGCGCATCGAAGCCGAACCCGCCACAGTCCCAGTCGAGGCCGCGGTCCAGGCCGAAGGGTTCGAGCTTGCCGACGGCGTTCGCCTTCACGTTCCCAGTCAGTACCGACTGTGTCACGCCGGTGACCTTGGCGAGCGCGTCGATCGCGGCCCGCCCGCCGGGCAGCGCGTAGCCACGCTCGACGAGGGCCGAGCGCCGCGCCTTCAGTGATTCGGTCAGGGCCTCGGCCATCTGGGCATGGCTAAAGGTGGAGGGGTCGTACCCGTGGTCGGCGAGCAGGTCACCGAGGATCTCCGGATCGGTGCGCCCGCCGGTCTTGGCTCGGTGCTGTGCTGGGTCGCCGACGAGGAGTTCGAACGCGCCGGCGTACGTCTCCTTGCTGACTCCGGAGTTCTCGATGAGCGTGTGGTCGACGTCCCAGAGCACGAGCACATTCATGCGCGCGACCGTACACCGGCCGCAGTACTGCAGCTGCGGGAAGGTCTGCGAGAGAGCATCTGGCGACCATAGATATGCACAACTATGGCATCGCAGACGGGCACCAACGTCGGCGCCGAGAGCGGCTCTAGGCCATTTGCTACGCGATCACTGCGCCTTCACTCAGGGCGCAGGCCGCGTACGCCCCGCGCGGCCCTCTCGAGGTCACCATGTGGTCACCGTACGGGCACGAGGGCGGCCGCAGAGCACCCGGACCACGGTG